>JAWLGW010000084.1:0-11954 GCA_041690735.1 Planctomycetota bacterium | reverse complement strand
ATGCTCGCCCACCGCCCTGGGGAGGGCCGGGCCGAGCTGGAGGCGATCGCCCGGGAGGACCACGATCCGGTGGTCCAGAGGCGGGCGCGCTGGGCGCTGAGCCGGCGTTGAACGCCGCACGGCGACGGGGATAGACAGTGGGGGGGAGCAGGGACATGAGACGAGCCGGGCGAGCGGTCCTGTGGGCCGGCCTCGTGACGTCGCTGGCGGGCTGCGGCGCTGCCTATTACGGCGCAGGGATCGCGATCTTCGCCACCCAGGGCAAGAAGAAGACCACCGACCTGAGCTTCCCGGACGCGCACCCCACCGCGGCGACGGCCCCCGCCTTCGCCACGCTGGAGCTGAGCGGGAGCCAGATCACGGTGGAGCGCACGGGGGCGGGCGCCTTCATTACACCCGACACGCCCGCCGGGGACCGGGCCGACGTCAGCGGGGACGAGGTGATCGGCGTCACCTTCCCGCCTGGGTTCGGTGAGGCCCTCTCGAACCGCGACACCGGCACCCGCCTCGAGGACGGAGACCGGCTGGTGGTGCGGATCAACCGCGACGACGCCAAGGAGCTCACCTTCGCCGCCGCGGACTTCGCCACCTTCCCGGGCGGCGTCGCGACGGTGGGGAGCGCGGTGGCCGCGGCGATCGAGGCCAAGGTCCAGACCCTCACGCCGAGCCAGAGCGCCGTCGCCTCGGAGGCCTACACCGCCTTCACCGCCACCTACGACGCCACCACCGGCTCGTACCGGTTCGTTTCGGGGGCTCCGGGCGAGGACTCGGAGGTGGTGTGGGAGCCCGCGCCCCGCACCGGCTTCGGCGACGCTGCCCCCGACGCCGGCTCGGCGCGGGTCGCCGAGCGGCTGGGCCTGGGGGTCGCCAACGGCGGGATCGAGGTCGGCGGCGGCGACTCGGTGCGGGTGACCGTGATCAACCACGGGACCGACGTGATCCCCGCGGGGACGATCGTCGACCTGTACCTGTCGCAGGACAAGCTCCTCGACCCCAGCCGCGACGTGCTGTTCGACCGCATGGCGATCGACGCCCCGATCCAGGTCGGCGAGGCCCGGGTGTACAGCCGGCAGAACGGCGGCGAGCCTCCCGAGCCCCTGATCGTGAGCGACTTCCCCGCGGGCGCCCTGCACGTCCTGTTCTCGGTGCGACCCTCGGGGGGGGAGGCGAACGTCGACGACAACCTGGCCTGGACCCACCGCCCGGTCATGGTGTGCTTGCCCGCCGCCACCGGCGCCGCCGCGATCGACTACGCGGTCGTCGAGACCCGGGCGCCGATCTCGGTCGTCACCGGCAACACCCTCGAGGCGGCGGTCACCGTCAGCAACTTCGGCGACGTGGTCCTGACGGACGAGGGCACCCTGGACCTCGACCTGGCGCTGTCGAGCGACCGGGTGCTCGACGAGCCGGCGGCCTTCGTGGACCCGGACGGGGTCGTGGCCGGGGTGCGGATCAACCCCCGCGACCCCAACCGGGCCGTCGGGCTGGTGATCGACGACACCGGCACGGGAGGCGCCTTCCAGGCCACCCTCTCGGGCGGCACGCTGACCTTCACCTACGACCCCTCCGACCCCACGCCGCCCACCGTCAAGGACTTCATCAACCTCGTCAACGCCTCGCCCAACGGCCTGGTCGACGCCTTCCACGACGGGGTGAGCGACCCCGACGACCACACCCTGGCCGACCTGGTCGCCGCGGCCGGCACGGGCCCGGCGCTGGCCAAGGACGTGTTCGTGGCCACCCGCCGGGTGTTCTTCCCCGCCACGAGCAAGCAGCAGCACACGCGCACCTACTTCCTGGGGGGGACCGTCCGCCAGCAAGGCTTCGTCGCCGCTCAGCTGCCCCTCAAGCTGTTCCCGCTGTACCGGGTGCGGTCCGCCGCCGCGGGCGAGAACGACGCCAACAACGTCCGGCAGGGGCGCAACTTCGTGCGGGTGTACGACCGCGCCCGGGCCGCCTTCGACCCCGACACCGGCAGCTACCTGCCCACGGTGAACGACGACGACTTCTCCCGCCTGGAGGCGGTGTCGCAGCGGCCCGTGAACTCGGGCTCGATCCGGCAGGGGCAGCAGCGGATCTTCAGCTTCGAGATTCCGAGCACCGGGCTGCTCACCGACGAGAGCCAGATCCTGATCATCCTCCGCACCGACGACGACGACGGCTTCGACGCGCACCTCGACCTGCTCAGCGCCAGCGGCAAGCTCGTCGCCCAGAGCGACGACACCGCCCTGGGCACCGACCCGGTGGTGTTCACGCCCGCCTTCGCCAACACCGGCAGCCGCACCTTCTACGTGGTGGTCGCGCCGGCGACCTTCCGCGAGAGCGACCTGTCGGGCGCCGGCGAGTCGTTCGAGCTCACCCTGTCGGTCAACGCCCGCGAGTCGACCGACCCGGGCCTGGTCAAGGGCGTGGGGGCGTTCGACCTCGCCCGGCGCACGCCGCAGCAGTACGCGGCGCCGGAGGCGAACCTGCGCAACGACGTGCTGGTCCCCTTCTCCATGGTCAACGGCGAGGCCGAGGTCATGTTCCTCCTGCCGCGCCGGGCGCGGGTCAAGCTGCGCTCGCGGCCCGTGTTCACGGTCAGCGTCGACACCGAGATCACCCGCTTCGTCGCCGAGGAGGTCCCCTCGCCGGTCGAGTTCCAGCCCGAGCTCACCGCCGCGGGCGACGCGATCGTCTACCGCCCCACCGGCGGCGACAGCGCCACCTCGCTGATCCTCGACCCGGGCGTGTACACGGTCGCCTTCGACAGCCGCAGCGGCGCGGCCGACAACCAGGACCTCCGCCTCGAGGTCGACACCGAGTACTTCCCCGAAGACGACTGATCGCGAGGACCGGATCCGCGCCGAAACCGGGTAAACTCCCTCGCCATGGCCACGGGGAAGCGCAAGCGCAAGCGACCCAAGAAGGACCCGGCGGCGGCGCACGAGGATCCCGAGGTCGGCGAGGCGGTCGGCGCGCCGGTCGAGGAGGCCGCCGAGCCCGCTCCGGCCTCCGCCGACAAGGCCGGCGAGCCCGCGCCCAAGGGCGACGACCCCCTGGCCGGGGTCCGCGGGCTCGCGGAGCAGCCGTTCTTCACCAAGGGGGCCCTGCTCGTCCTGGCGGCCCTGGCGGCCCTGATCTACGTCAACTCGATCTGGGTCCCCTTCCTGTTCGACGACGCGCCGGTCGTGACCCGCAACCGGCTGCTGTGGTCGGCGGACGGGCTGTGGCCCCTGATCAAGCAGCAGCCCGACCGCGCGCTCACCAACCTCACCTTCTTCGTCAACTTCCAGCTGGCGCACCTCGGCACCGTCCCCTTGCACCCCTTCGGGCTGCGGGACTGGTGGAGCTACCACGTGGTCAGCATCGTGCTCCACGCGGTCAACGCCGGGCTGGTGTTCTTGCTGGTGCGGGCGCTCTTGCAGGCGCTGGGCGGCGAGGTGCCGCGCCGGGCGATCCCCTGGGTCGCCCTGGGCGGGGCCGCCCTGTGGGCCGCCCACCCCGCCCACGGCATGGCGGTGGCCTATATCGCCCAGCGCTACGCGCTGCTGGCCACCACCGCCTTTTTGGGGACGCTGCTCCTGTACCTCGAGCTCCGCCGGCGCGCGGAGCGCAGCGTCGCCAGCGGGGGCGACTGGGGCAGCGCCGTCGCCGACCACCCGCTGCTGCTGCTGGGCGCCCTCGCCGCCGCCGCCGCCTGCGGCGTCACCAAGCCCAACGCGGTGGTGGTGCCGTTCGCGGTCCTGGCCCTGGAGGTGGTGGTGTTCCGCGGGCGCATGCGGGGGCTGGCGCTGCTGTTCTTCGCGCCCTTCGCCCTGGGCGGCTTGCTGGCGGTCGGCATGTACGGGTTCGAGGGCGTGCTGGCGCGCTTCTTCCCCGCCGAGTGCCCCACCTCCGACCGGCTGGAGTACCTGATCACGCAGATCGCCGTGGTGCCCCGCTACCTGCACCTGTTCGCGCTGCCCCACGACCTGTGCGTCGAGCAGTCGTTCCCGGTGCTGTACGACTCGGCGCGGGGGGCGTTCACCAGCGCCGACGCGCCGCTGCGGCTGGCGGTGGCCGCCGCGGCCCACGCCCTCCTGTGGGCCCTGGCCGGGCTCCTGTACTGGCGCGGCCTGCGGCTGGTGCCCCTGGCGATCGGCTGGTTCTACCTGACCCTGGTGGTCGAGTCGTCGGTGATCCCGATCCTCGACCCCATGGTCGACCACCGAATGTACCTCCCCACGGTCCTGCTGGCGCCCGCCCTGCTGGGCTCGCTGGCCCGGGCCTGGCCGGCGCTGGTGAAGCGGGCGGAGTGGGTGCGCACGGCGGCCCCCGTGGCGATCGCGGCCCTGGTGCTGGTGCTGGGCGTCGCCACCTTCGCCCGCAACTTCGTGTGGGCCTCGCCGACGGGGATCTGGGAGGACACGATCGCCAAGCGCCCCCACTGCGCCCGCGCCTACTCCAGCCTGGGCATGGAGCACCTGTACCAGGGCGAGTGGCTGGAGGCGGTGGGGCCGATCGAGACGGCGCTGATCCTGGGCCCCTATCACGTGGAGGGGTGGAACAACCTCGGCAAGGCCTACCTCGAGCTCGAGATGTGGGACCAGGCGGAGCGGGCGCTGCTGCGCGGGATCGAGGTCCACGAGGTGGTGCCCTCCCCCTCGATCCCCCTGTGCTGGAACAACCTCGGCCTGGTGTACATCAAGAAGGCCCTCGAGGCGCCCAACCCCGCCGCCCGCCGGCAACTGTTCGCCAAGGCCCTCCAGCGCCTGGAGGGGGCGGTCCGCCTCGACCCGCGCTACGAGGTCGCCTACCTCAACCTGGCCACCGCCGCCTACGAGCTCATGCTGTCCTCGGGCCAGGCCGACCGGCCCCGCTACGCCCAGATCGTGGTGCAGGCGGTGGACGGCGCCGAGCAGGTGGCCCGCATGCGGGGCGGGGCGCTCGGCTTCGACGCCGCCCGGCGCCGGATCCAGGCTCAGGCCCGGATCGGCCAGGCGGGGCAGGCCTTCACCCAGCTGGAGGCCCTGCTGCAGAACGACCTCATGCCTCACGTGCGGCTGGCCCTGCTCACCGACCTGGCCGACGCGGCGCTCCTCGCCCACGAGGGCGGCGACCTGGTGCGGCGGGCGGCGGCGCAGCTCGACGCCGTCCTGGGCGGGCCGCAGGCCTTCCCCGAGCTGCTGCTGGCCCGCGGCCGCCTGGCGGAGGCCCTGGGGCAGGGGGACGACGCGGTGCGCTTCTTCCAGCTGGGGCTGGAGGCCGCGCCCGAGCACAGCGACGCGGAGCTGTACCGGGAGCGGATCCGCGACCTCCAGCAGCGCACCACGGTGCCGGGGCCGGATTGAAGATCACAGGTCACACGACACAGGACTACCGGCTTTCTCGCCTTGCTGTATTGAACACGGAATATCAACAGCAAACAGGGAATGGGAATGGAAACGGGCTCGATTAGCTGGCCCTGGTCGTGCCAGTTCTTTTCCGTGCGGTTCGTGCCGAGGCTTTGAGGATGCCCACCAGCTCGCGGCCCTCCTGGATTGCAGTGGCCAGCCCAGGACGACGCGACCAGCCGGCTCTCTCGACGAGCTTGAGCCAGTACACGGACTCGCCGACTTCCTTCGCGGCGATCAGCACCTTGTGAGCGAAGTCGCTGCGGCTCTCGGCGCTTCGGGCCTCCTCGTAGTGGGCTCCTCCCGCGGTGCCGCACCGAACTAGCTGACGGGTTACGTGCTTTGCGGCGGGGCTCTTGGGTAGGCCCGTCACGATGAGGAGAACCTCACTTCCCAACGCCAGCAGCCGTTCGGCGATGTCGTCGCCCTTCATTTTCGTTCTCATTTCTCTGTTTGCTGTTGATATTCCGTGTTCGAACAGGCCCCTAACGATACGCCCTGCTCCGACAGGACCGCTCGCCCGCCCGAGTCCTGGGGCTAGCGGCAGGCGCCATGCCGCCGTACAAGAGGCGCTGCAGGGAGAGGATGTGAGTCTCCGCGAGTTCGTCGCCCTGGGCACCTCCAGCCAGGTCCCCACCCGGTATCGCAACCACAACGGCTACCTGCTGCGGTGGGACGGGGCGGGGTTCCTGTTCGACCCCGGCGAGGGGACGCAGCGGCAGTTCATCCTGGCCGACGTCGCGGTGCCCGAGGTGTCGCGGATCTTCGTGACCCACTTCCACGGAGACCACGCCCTGGGGCTGGCGGGGATCGTGCAGCGCCTGTCCCTCGACCGGGTGCCCCACCCGGTGGAGGTGTTCTTCCCCAAGAGCGGGGAGGCGTTCTACAAGCGGCTGATCCGCTCCACGATCTACCACCGCACCGTGGAGCTGGTGCCGCGGCCGGTGTCGGGCGAGGGGGGCGTGGTCGCCGAGGACGAGACCTTCGTGATCGAGGCCCACCCCCTGCGCCACTCGGTCGACACCTACGGCTACCGGATCAAGGAGCGGGACAGCCGCCGGTTCGACAAGGCGAAGCTGGCGGCCTCGGGCCTGCGGGGCCCCGCCGTGGGCCGCCTGCAGCGGGAGGGGCAGGTCGAGGTGGACGGCCGGGTGGTGACCCTGGACGAGGTCACCGAGCGCAAGCGCGGCGCCGCCTTCGCCTTCGTCATGGACACCCGCCCCTGCGACGGCGCCCGGGCGCTGGTCCGCGGCGCCGACATGGCGGTGATCGAGTCGACCTACCTCGACGAGCACCGCGACCTCGCCCGCGACCACCTGCACATGACCGCCCGCGAGGCGGCCACGGTGGCCAAGGAGGGCGGCTGCCTGGGGACCCTGGTGCTGACCCACTTCTCGCAGCGCTACCCCAGCACCAAGCCCTTCGTCGCTCAGGCGAAGGAGGTGTATCCGCGGGTGCGGGCGGTGCGCGACCTGGACCGGCTGCCGCTGCCGCGGCCGTAGCTTCGGGATTCGGCTGCAAGACCTGGGGTCCGCGTCCCCGGCCGAGCTGGCGAACTTCCCGGGGCCGCCCATCGTGCGGGTCACGCTGACCTTCATGCGGGCGGTCGTGGATCCCAAGGGCGACCCCCTCGCCGCGCTGGAGTTCCTGCAGGAGACCCTCAAGGAGCTGCTGGCCCAGCCTGGAGGCAGGTCGAGGCTCTCGGTGGTCCTGAGATACTGTCCTTGCCCGCCCAGAGCTCGACGTGAAGACCGTGGTGGAGGAGTTCGAGCGGGTGGCCGGGTCCGAGGCCGGTGAGGTGGTCATGAGCACTGCGCAGGAATTGATCAAGGAAGGCCGCGAGCAGGAACGGCGCGAGCTCGTGACGCTCCAACTCACCGCGAAGTTCGGGGAGCTGTCCCAGGAGATCCGCGAGCGCCTCGACGAGGCGACCGCGGACGAGTTCCAGGTCTGGGGCATCCGGCTTCTCAAGGCCGAGCGGCTCAAGGACGTCTTCACCGGGTAGCCCCGCCGCGCGCGCCGTGCTCCTCCAGGATCCACCCCGCGAGCGCCGGCCGTGGGCGCACGGGCCAGGCACGGAAACTCCCCCGCCCCTGCGCTATACTCGCCCCGAGCAATCGGACTGCTGGGGTCCAAATTCCCTATGGCCGACCGTCTGACCCACCTGGTGCGCAACGGGCGCAAGTTCGCCCGCCTGGCCCTCGGCGTGCGCGCTCGGCGGCCGCGGGAGGTCCAGCTCGAGGTCACTAACCGGTGCAACCTCGACTGCGACATGTGCCCGCGGCTCACCCTCCTGCAGGTGCCCGAGGTCGACATGAGCCGCGAGACCTTCGCGGCGATCCTCGAGCGGCTGGACGCGCCCGAGCAGGTCACCCTCACCGGGTGGGGCGAGCCGCTCATGCACCCCCACCTGTTCGAGTTCCTGGACGCCCTCCACGCCCGCTTCCCCCGGGCCGACCTCGGCTTCACCACCAACGGGCACCTGCTCACCGAGCGGGTGGCGCGCCGCGTCCTGAGCGGCCCGGTGTCGCGGGTGAACGTGTCGCTGGAGGAGCTGCCCTGGGAGGGGACGGGGGACGAGGCGTCGGGGGAGCGCGAGCGGCCCCTCGCGCCCGCCCACGACCCCAAGAAGGGGCACGGCAACAGCGTCGCCAGCGACGGGCACCCCACGCCGCCCAAGGTGGTGGCCCACCTGCGCCGGTTCCTGGAGCTGCGCCGGGAGCGCGCCGCCCGCGGCGAGCCCGTCCCCGAGGTCCGCCTGCAGGTCGTGCTGTTCGCGGGCAGCGAGGCCACCACCCTGCGCCTGGTCGACTTCGCCGCCGACCTCGGCTTTCAGGCGGTGAACCTGGTCCGCCTCGACGTGCGCGGCCGCCCCGACCTCGTGCGCCCGACCTGGGAGGAGGAGCGGCGCCTGATCCGCGCCGCCCGCCAGCGCGCCCGCGAGCGGGGCGTCCCGCTGGGGTCGGTGAACGACCACGGGGCGCTGCTGCGCCTGGCCTCCCACGGCGACCGCTTCTGCGTGCGCCTCGACAGCTACGTGTACGTCGACGTGGAGGGGAACGTCGCCCCCTGCTGCCTGCTGCGGGGGGTGCGCCTCGGCAACCTGGTCCACCAGTCGCTGGACGAGGTGTGGAGCTCCCCCGCCTTCAAGCGCTTCTACGGTCCGGGGCCGCACCCCGCCTGCCAGGGGTGCGACGCCTTCTTGCACCACTACGCCCAGCCCGAGCCGGCCGTCGCCGCGGCCGCCCCGGCAACCACCCGGGAGAGCCGATGAGAGTCGCCTTCCTCGAGCCGCCTCCCGTCACCGCGCGGAACCCCGAGCGGTTCGCCGGCTGCACCTACGAGGTCTACCACTTCCCCGACCTCGGCAACCTGTTCCCCTTCACGATCCTCCACCAGGAGGGGGTCGAGGTGGACTACCTCGACGCGGCCCTGCTCGGCGACGACGAGGCCGCCTTCGAGCAGCGCCTGCGCGAGCGCCCCGCCGACGCCTACGTGATCCACGCGGTCGTCCTGGCCAAGCCCACCGACCTGCACTGGATCCGCAAGCTGCGCGCCCTGCAGCCCGAGGCCTGGATCCTCCTCCACGGCCCCGAGGCGACCCGGGTGCCCGAGGAGTACGTCGGGAACGACGAGCGGGTGATCGTGTTCCGGGGCGAGGTCGAGCGGACCCTGATCGACTTCGTCCTCGGTCGGGCCGAGCAGCCCTACGGGCAGGCGCGCTACGTCCCCGCCTCGGGGACGGTCGAGGTGACGGGCCCCGACCCCCGCGGCTACGTCGCCTTCGACGACCTGCCGATCCCCGCCCGCGACCACCCCTCGCTCCTCCCCTACAAGGAGCGCTACTTCAACCCCAAGTACCGCGGCCGCCCCCACGCCCTCATGCTGGCCTCACGGGGCTGCTCGTTCCGCTGCTCGTTCTGCGTGCCCAACGCGATCTCGTTCCAGCGCGAGATGGAGCACATGCAGCGGACCGGCCTCAAGCCGCCGGTCAAGAAGGCCTCCCCCGCCCGGGTGGAGGCCGAGTTCAAGTGGCTGGTCGAGCACGGCTACCGCTCGGTGCACATCGCCGACGACCAGTTCCTGTGGGCCAAGAAGCGCACCCTCGAGATCTGCCGCCGCGTCGCCCCCTACGGCCTCGAGTGGGGCATGCTCTCGCGCGCCGACTTCCTCACCGACGAGGAGGTGGTGCGGGCGCTCGGCGAGGCCGGCTGCGTCTCGATCGACATCGGCGTGGAGAGCCTCAGCCAGCAGGTGCTCGACCGGATCAACAAGGACCTCGACGTCGAGGACGTGTACACGGCGGTCAAGCTGCTGCGCAAGCACGGGATCTCGCCCAAGCTGAACTTCATGTTCGGCACCACGCCCGACGAGACGCCCGAGGACATCCTGTGGACGATCCGGCAGGTCAACAAGCTGGACGTCACCAACGTCATGTTCTCGATCGCGACCCCCTTCAAGGGGACGCCCTTCTACGACTACTGCCGCGACAACGGCTACCTGATCGACACCAGCGACGCCCTCAACCCCATGGGCAAGGCCATGATCAGCTACCCCCAGCTGACCGGCGCCGAGCTGGAGCGCCTCGAGCGCCTGGCCTACCGCTCCTTCTACCTGCGCCCCAAGGTGGTGCTGGAGCGGCTCAAGCGCATGCGGCGCCCCCGCGACCTCATGGACGACCTCAAGGTCGCCCGGCAGGTGCTGCTGCATTGAGGCTGGGCTGCCGGTCCGGCGCGGAGGCCGAGTCGCCCCTGAGGGGCCGGGCCAGGGCGCGCATGAGCCGCACGGTGTTGTCGCCCAGCTCGTCGGCGGCGATCGCCATGCGCTCCACCGCCTGGCGCAGCCGGCGCGATCCCCCGCGCAGCACCTCGCTCGGCCACAGGTCGAGGGGCGGGTCCTCGCTCAGCTCGAACACCCGGGTGAAGGCGTAGCGGACGGGGCCCGCCGCCAGCGGCTCGCCCCGCGCGATCGCCCGCGCCGCCTCCAGCTCGGGGAGCCCGCCGTACTGGGCGCGCATGATCGTGCCCAGGCAGAAGACGAGCAGCCCCTCGTCGCCCACCCGCAGAGTCCCCGTGCGCCGCTCGCGCTCCAGCTCGCGCAGCACGCGCACCAGGTCGGTGTGCGCCTCGAGGCGCCCCTTCAGCTCGGGGCCGGCGTCGAAGCTCGCCTCCACGCCGGTCTCGTTCCACCACGACTCCTCCTCGCCGCGGATCTCGACCTGGATCGGCACCGGCCCCACGTACAGGGTCGTCCGCCCGGCCAGCGGGAAGGGCTCGCCCGCGGTCAGCAGCCCGGGCTGTCCGGCCACCCTCGTGCCCCGCTGCGAGCCGCAGTCGATCACCTGCGGGGCGGCGAGGGCGGGCGGCCACACCAGCCGCGCGTGGCGCGGCTCGAGCGAGGCGTGGGGGATCCGCAGGTCGCAGTCCTTGTGGCGGCCGATCAGGACCTCTCGTCCCGGCAGCAGCTGCACCGGCGGCGCCACGTGCTTGGGCGGCGCGACCTCGGCGTGCACCGTCGGCTGGTGGGCGTAGCGCCGCACCCGCCGGGTGGGCGCGCTCCCGCTCACGGCGCCGGCTGCGGGCGGCGTCGCTTCGGCGACGGTGCGCGGACCTCCCGTGGCTCGTGGTTCGACCCCGTTCATTCCTCTTCCTCCGGTGCGTGGGTCGAACGCAACGGGTGCGCCGCCGCACGGTGGGCCGGGCGGCGGGCGCCCGATCGGCCGTCTGCGCGGAGTTACGGGGGAGGCGCGGCGGGTTCGGGCCGAGGGCGGGGCGAGTCGCGGGGGAGGACCGCCGCTCGGGGTCGGGGATTCCCCCTGCGGGCGCGACCCGCTCGGCCGAGGTGGGGCGCTGCGAGAAATTCCGCCCTCAGCCAACCCGCGGCCCCGACCGATCAGGAGGAAGAAGGGGGGCCTCCATGCTCGTGTGCTTCGCGTCCGAGAAGGGCGGGGCCGGCAAGACCACGCTGGCCGCGGCGCTCGCCGAGCGCCTGGCGGCGCGGGGGGTGCCGGTCCGGCTGGCCGACGGCGACCGGCAAGGGTCGCTCACCGCCCTGGCGGCCGCCTCCGGGGGAGCGGTGCCGCCCGCTCAGACGGTGTACCCCATGCAGTTCCAGCGCCTGGCTGGAGGCGACGACCTGGTGATCCTCGACCTCCCCTCGGGGATCGGGGTGGAGTTCCACGCCGCCATGGCCGTGTGCGACTGGGCGATCGTGCCCGCCGTCCCCTCGGCCCTCGACCTGCGGACCCTGCCGCACACCTTGACCCGGATCCGGCGAGCGCAGGACGAGCGGGGCGGACCGCCGCAGGCGCTGCTGGTCCCCAACAAGGTCGACCTGCGCGAGACCCTCAGCCAGGAGCTCCTGTCGCGCCTGGCCGAGCTGGGGTGGCCGGTGACCCGCACCTGGCTGCGGGAGCGGGCCGCGTACCGGCAAATGGGCGCGGCCGGGCTGGACGGCCTCCCCGCTGGGGCGCGCCGGGCGGCGGTGACCGCGGTCAGCGCCATCGCCGACGAGGTGCTCGAGCACCTCGGGCTGCTGGCCGCCCGCGAGGAGGCGGCGTGAGGCCACAGGCGGCGCGGCAGCTGGTCGGCGAGGTCCTGG
>JAWLGW010000083.1:2021-11964 GCA_041690735.1 Planctomycetota bacterium | reverse complement strand
ATCGTCCTTCCCACCGAGGGCTCCGACCCCCCGCCCCTTCGAGGCGCCGCGCCCACCCTCCCGGGGCCGCCGCGGAGCGCGTCCAGCTTACGCCCCCCCGCAACCCCTCCTGGGCCCGCCTGCTCCTTCCTGGCGGCGAAGACGGGCTCATGACCGACCCGACACCGCCCCGCGACCTCGACGCGCGCGCGGGCGGCTCCTCTCGACGCCTGAGACCGGGATTCAGCGACGCGGCTGCGCCGGCGACGCGCCGCCGTCCTCGAGCGTGACCTTCGCCTCCGCGATCACGGCTCCCTCGCCTGGCGCCGCGCAGTCGACCTCCGACCGCCAACCCAGCCCGAACAACACGGGTGAGCGGCCGCCGGGCCCCCGTCGGGGCGGGCCTCAGCCGCGGGGCCGCCCTCCGCCCGCTCCATGAGCACCTCGGGCGCGCCGAGCGGGCCAAACGGCCCCTCGAACCGCAGCCAGGCGTGGGGCGGCCCGGCTCGCTGCTCCTCGATCCCAACCGGCGCTGCCGGCGCCTTCAGCGCGGCTCCGCGAGGTCGACGCGCGCCCGCGACAGCCACCACAAGACAGCCAGGCCTGCGGAGGCCGAGACGAGGGACGACGAGAGGATCCCCAGCTTCGCGCTGTCCACCAGGGTCGGATCGAACCCGAGCCCCAGGTTCGCGATGAACAGCGCCATGGTGAAGCCGATCCCGGCGAGGAAGCCGCCCCCCACGAGGAGACCCCAGGAGAGCTCCGGCGGGCGCACCGCCACGCCGGCGCGGACGGCGAGCAAGCTGAACGCCAGCACTCCGAGCGGCTTGCCGAACACGAAGCCGACGAACACCGCGATCGTCACCGAGCCGTCGACGCGGTCCCAGGCGATCGGCACCCCGGCGTTGGCCAGCGCGAACAGCGGCATCACCAGGAAGGCGACCCACGGGTTCAGCGCGTGCTCCAGGCGCTCCACCGGGGACAAGGACTCTCGCGCAGCCACCTCGGCCATCTGTAGGGTCTCCCGGTCTCGGGTCGCGCCGCTCCCGAAGTCTCCCGGGGGGTGCGCGACCACTTGGCCCAAGATCGCGTACAGGCGCTCGTCGCTGATCCAGCGGCGAGCGGGGGTGAGGAGGCCGAGGGCCACGCCGCTGATCGTGGGGTGGATCCCGGCGGCGTCCACCGCGAGCCACACCAGGCCCCCCACCAGGAAGTACGCCCCGAGGCGGCGGACGCCGGCGAGGGCCAGGGCCCGCGTCGCCGCGACGCCCAAGCCCGCGAGCGCGAGCCAGCCCCAGCCGATCTGCCCGCTGTACCCGATCGCCACCACCAGGACCGCGCCGATGTCGTCGACGATCGCCAGCGAGAGCATGAACACGCGCAGGCTCGGCGGGAGGCGCGACCCCAGGAGGCCCAGGCAGCCCAGGACGAACGCAGTGTCGGTCGCCATGACCACGCCCCAGCCATGGCGGCCCGGCGGCTGGAGCTGGAGCGCCAAGTACAGAGCTGCCGGGACGACCATGCCCCCCAGCGCCGCTACGATCGGGAAGCCGGCCCTGCGCGGGTTGCGCAGCTCCCCCAGGACCAGCTCGCGCTTCAGCTCCAGGGCGACCAGGAAGAAGAACAACGTCATGAGGGCGTCGTTGATCCAGTCCCGCAGCGAGCCCTCGATCGAGTGGCTGCCCAGGCGCAGGCTCACGGGGGTCTCCCACAGGCTCGAGGACCACTCGGCCCAGGGAGAGTTGGAGAGCACCAGGGCCACGACGGCGGCCGACAGGAGCACCGCGCCGCCGGCGGCCTGAAAGCGGACCAGCCACTCGAACGGCTGGGTCAGGCGATCGACGAACTGCCTCGGCAGCTCCGTCCTCTCCCCGCCGGTCTGTCGGGCGTCACCCATCTGTCCCTCCCGGTCGGGGATGACTCATCGAGACAGCGACAGGGGTCGCGTCCTGCGGGGCGGACACCCCCCCTGCCCTCGAGGGCGGAGTCTCCCGTGCCTCGCGAATCGAGGTCGAGATCGACGCATGCCGGCCTGCCACCCCTTCGTCCGCTGGCTCCTCCTGAGCCCCTCCCGCTCGCGGGAGCGGAGAGGCCGCCAGAGGGCGGCATGGCCCTTGCAAGACGCAGGCCGGGCGCGAGTGGGTGGGGCAGAAGAGGAGCTGGAGATGGACCATTCAGCCTGGGGCATCGTCAAGTTGGTGATCGTGGTGGTCCTCGCGATCCTCATGATCGTGCTGATCGCTCAGAACACGGCGCCTGTCGGCACTCGCCTGCTCTTCTTCACCGCGACCATGCCCCTCGCCGCGCTCCTCTTGATCACGCTGCTGGGGGGCGTCGTGATCGGCGCGGGGATCGCCAGCCGGCTCCTGGCGGCAGCCAGGGAGGACCGAGCGGGTGAAGGCGCCGAGGGGCCCAAGGCGCGCCCCCGGGAGGCGAGCGTCCACTACAACGATCGGCCAAGGATCTCACCCTGAGCGCGGGCGGCCCTGATCGAGCCGTGGCTGAGCGACCTGCAGGGAGAGGGCGCACAAGTCGCCGAGCTCCGTGAGCGCTCCCTGGTCGGCGCGCTGGCGTGGAACGCTCACTCGCTGGGCGAGGCGGCAGGCTTACACTCGCGGCGGCGTGGCGTCACGGTGACCGGAGGGGTGCGATGAAGATCCGGCCGGAGGTGAGCGGCAACTACGAACAGGTGAGCGCGCTCTTGGCCCAGGGCGACGCCCTGCACCGGGAGGCGCTGCCCGACGTGTTTCAACTGCTCACGCCCGGCGGCAAGAGCGTCGAGCCGGCCTCACCCGCGCTCGCGGCGCCAGAACCGATCGGCGCTCTCCAGCGCCGCCGTCATGCGCGCCACGCCCACCGGGTTGGCGGAGTGCGTTCGCCAGCGCAGGGGGCGCAGGCGGCCGAGGAAGGCCTGCTCCTCCACGAAGCTGGCCACGTCATAGCCCGTGCCGCAGCGGTCGTCGCCTCCGAGGTCGTGGTCGAGCGACAGCTCTTCGACCTCGCCGCCAGCGAGGAGCTCCACCGCCTCCGCAGCCGTCCGCGCCCACCGCCATCCCTCGGGCGGAGGACGGAGGTCGTCCACCCACAGCCTCACCCGGACAGCTCCTCCTTCCAGCAACGCATGGCGTAGTGCACCACGATCCGGGAGAGCCCCTCTTCGATCGTGCGGGCGTCGACCCGCAGCGCCGCCTCTGCGGCCAGGCCTCCCCCGGAGACCAGCACGGTGTAGGGACGCTTCCCCCCCGGGCCCCGCCCCCCGGCGAGCTTGAGCAAGACGACCGCGCCATCGCAGCGCATCCGCTCGAGGACGGGCAGCAGGGCGTCGACGCCTCGCCAGTCGTCGGCAAGGTCGACACCGAAGTGACTGGCGACGAGCGCCACGGCCTCTCGAGCTGGCAGCTGTTCAAGATCCACGCAACGCCCTCGCGATCTCTCGTACGTCCTCGAGCTCGCCCCGCGCCACCCGGTCGATCACCCGCCTCGTTTGCGCCGGGGACACTCCCGTGAGGACATTGTTTCGCCGACGAAGCTCCTTCACCACGGCGAAAGCAGTCCGTTTGTTCGCGTCGTTGAACATGTGATCTCCAGCGATGCGACGCACCACGGCGGCGGTCTTGCTCCAGAAGCCTTCATGGTGAGCCGCGGCCGCGAGGGCGGAGGAAGCGTGACCCCCATTGAGGGCGTGCGTCCCCCCAAGTCGCTTGTTGATCTCCTGGATCTCAGCGGCGCTGATTCCGGCGCGGAAGCCACCGAGCCGGGGCTCGAGTCGGCCCGGCTGCGCGGAGGGAGCGCTTCGGCCCGCGTTTCGAGCGCCTGCACGACTTGGACGCGACGTGACGCTGTGCTCTCCCTCGACAGCGCCGCGCATCCCCCGCTTCGGCGGACCCACCAGCGCAGAGGGCACCGGCTGCCCCCGCGGCGCCGTCCGGCCGCCGGGCTGGCGCAGCTCGCGCACCCGGGCCAGCAGGCGCCCGGTGGTGCTGGAGAGCTCGTCCGCCAGCGGGGCCACGGCGCGGGCCGCGGCGGGCGTGGCCCGCGGCACCGTCTTGGCGCTGGCGTGGACGGCAGGAGCGGCGACCGCCGGGGCCTCCGCCGCCCGGGCCAGCCGCGCCGCCCGGGCGCCCTGCCAGGCGGCGCCCGCGCTCACCAGCGACGCGGTGGTGCCGGCGGGGAGCCCGTACCGGTAGCCCACCTCTGCCTGGTCGGGGTCGATCGCGTAGCGCTTGGAGAGGTCGGGGTCGATCCCCGTCAGCCCCTCCAGGTACCCGTCGATCGCGCCCAGCGCCCGGCTCTGCGCGCCGCCGTCGGTGAGGTCGCGCAGCGAGGCGGCCCGGGCGGCGCTGTGGCTGGCGGCGTCGCCGTGGAGGCCGGTCAGGTAGCCCGCGCCCTCCACCGCGCCCTGAGCGGCGCCGGCGACGGTGCGGGCGGTGTCCGCGGCGCGGTCGGCCACGTAGCCCCGGGCGGCGGCCCGACTCTGCGCGTCGCCGTGGAAGCCGGTCAGGTAGCCCAGACCCTCGCCCGCCCCCTGCAGCGCCGCGCCCGTCGCCTCGGCGACCTCGACCACCTTCTCGGGCAGGTCGCGCACGGCGGCCGCCTTCTCCTCCAGCCACCGCACCAGCGGCTGGCGCGCGGCCTCGACCTCGGCGTCGCTGCCGCGCCCGCCCATGAGGTAGCCCAGCCCCTCGGCGGCGCCCACCGCGGTGTCGACCGCCTGGTCGAGGAGGAGCCCCCGCGCGCTGGGCGCTGCGCCGACGCCCCCCGCCCCGCCCTCGGCCGCCTCCTCCTCCTCGGTCCAGGGCCACAGGCCGAGCGGATCCTTGCGCTCCAGGGGCGCGTTGTCCGCGTAGGCGTAGGCCGACAGGCCGCCCTCCAGGCCGGCGGGGTCGGGGGTCAAGAACCGCCCCAGCTCGGGGTCGTACACCCGGGCCCGCATGGAGACCACGCCCGCCACCGGGTCCACCCACCGCCCGGCGTAGAACCGCGGTCGGTCCGCCCGGGGCGCCCGCAGCAGCTCGCCGAAGGGCGCCCACAGGGCCCGGTCGACCCGCCGCCCCCGGGCGTCGCTGTAGGCGACCACCGTCCCCAGCCGATCGGTGTGGAGGAAGGTCCAGGGGCCCTCGCCGTCGCGGTAGGCGAGGGGCTCGTCGAGGGCGGGCCCGTACATGTACACCCGCACCCGCTCGCCCGGGCCCACCTCCGCCAGCAGCCGCTCGCCCTCGTACACGAACCGGGTGGTCGCCTCGCCCACCGTGCGGGTGGCCCACCGCCCCAGGGGGTCGTAGCTGTAGCGCACCTCGGGGCGGCCGGCCCGAGCCACCGCCACCAGGCGCCCGCGGCCGTCGTAGCGGAACCGGTCCCGGGTCCCGTCGGCGCGCCCCCGCTCGAGGAGGCGCCCCGCCGCGTCGTGCACCAGCCGGTCGTCCCCCGCCTGCTCGAGGCGCCCGGCCGCGTCGTAGCGCCAGAAGCGGGGCGGCCGCTCGCCGTGCTGCTCCGCCACCCGGTTGCCGTCGCCGTCGTAGCGGTAGCGCACCGGCGGCTTGCCCGCGAGCTGCCAGGCGGTGAGGCGGCCGGCCCCGTCGTAGGCGGCCCGCAGGGCCAGGCCGTCGTGCACCCGCTCCACCCGCTGGTGGCGCGCGTCGAGGCGCTCGCGCAGGGACAGGACCTCGCCTCCGTCGCGGCCCACCTCGCGGCCGAGCGCGTCCCGGGCGATCGCCACCTCCACGCCGCTGGGGTAGACCAGCGCGGTGCGCCGCCCCTCGGCGTCGTAGCGGAAGGCGAACCGCCCCGCCGGCGAGTCGAGGGCCGCCACCCGCCGGCGCGGGTCGAGGGTGCGAGCCACCACGCCCCAGGGCGTCTCCACCCGCTCGCTCACGGGCGTGAAGGTGGTGGTGAGGCCGAGCGGCCCCTCGTCGCCGCCGAGGTCCACCTCGACGCGCACCACCTCGCGCCCCGCCTCCTTGGCGAGCACCCGCGACACCAGCCGGTGGGTGTGCCCCTGCGAGTTGGTGGTCAGCACCAGGGCCCCGTCGGGGCGGCGCAGGACACCGCCGCCTTCGTTCGGTCCGTGGGGACCGCCTTCGGCCAGCCAGTCCGCGACCTCGCCCGCGGCGGTGCGACGCAGGCGCACCTCGCGCCCGCTGGCGTCGCGCCAGGCGAGCACCTGTCCCTGCGCGTCGCGCAGGTAGCGGCGCAGCCCCGCTGGCCCCTCCTCGGCCACGGTCCGCCCGGCGGCGTCGCGCTCCACCCGCCACCGGCGGCCGCTCGGCGTCTCCACCGCCACAACCCGTCCCGCGGCGTCCCGGACCACGTGCACCCGGCCGCTCGCGGTCTCGACCGCCATCAGCGGCCCGCCACCCGCCGCGTAGCGGTAGCGGGTGGTCCGGCCAGCGGCGTCGGTGCGGCTGGCGAGGCGCCCCAGGGCGTCGTAGGCCCGGGCCTCCTCGGCCGCGCCGGCGGCGATCGCCACCCGCCGACCGCGGGCGTCGCGCTCCACCTCGACCGGCACCTCGCAGGGGATCGCCTGCGCCAGCGAGGGCGCGGCGTCGCGGGTCACGGGCAGGCCCAGCGCGTCCACCGGCCGCGCCCGTCGGCGCCCGTCGACGCCCACCACCGCGACCACCCGGCCGCGCCGATCGAGCTCCACCCGCTCCCTGCCGCGAGGCGTCTCCACCTCCCAGGCCGCCGGGCCCAGGCGATAGCGCCACCGCCCCTTGGGGGTCGTGACGCTGGCGATCGCGATCGCGCCGCCCTGCTCCGTGAACGCGTACCGCTGCAGCCGCGCCCCCGCGGAGATCGAAGCGATCCGCCCCGCCCGGTCGTAGCCGAGGGCGACCTCGCCGCCCGCCGCGCCCGCCGCCCGGGCCTCGGTCAGGCGCCCGTCCTGCGCCCGGTAGCTGCGAGCGAAGGACCCCTCGGCGCCGACCAGCTCCCCCGCCGCGTCGTAGCGGTAGCGGACGTCGACCTTGCCGCCCCGGGCCCGCACCACCCGTCCCTCGGCGTCGAGGTCGAGGTCGAGGGCCCCCGCGTCGCCCAGCAGCCGGATCCGCGCGGCGGTGCGCTCGATCCGGTAGTGGGGCTCCACCGCGACCAGCTGCCCCGCGCGGTCGAACACCAGCGCCCGCCCGTGAACGTCCAGCAGGGCCGCCTCCCCGTCGGCGCCCAGGCGCAGGTACTCCACGTCGCCGCGGACCGACACGAACAGCTCGTCCTCGAGCTGCACGAACCGCGACCGCCCAGCAGGGCGGGTGACCACGCAGGCGCCCGGCCCCTCGACCTCGAGGCGGGCCTCGATCTCCGCCCGCCAGCCGAGGCCAAACAGCCCCGCTTCGCCGCCAGCGCCGGTGCGGGCTCGCCGGATCGCCGCCGAGCCGAAGGCCGCGTCCACCTCGAAGCAGGTGGCCTCGCCGGTGAGGGGATCCACGGCGATCCGCAGCCCGTCGGGCCCTGCCAAGCCCAGGGCGGGCGCGTAAGCAGCGGGCGCCCAAGGCGCCTCGCCGCGGAGGGCGGGCTCCTGAGCGGGCTCCGCCAGGAGGGCGTCCACCGGCGCCCCGTCAGGCTCGGACCGCTCCTCGGGTCCGGCTGCGGATGGCGCCGGCGCCGCCTCGGCCGCGGCGAGCTTGGGGGCCGCGGGCTCCTCGCGCTCCACCGGCGCGGCGGGCTCGCCCGGGCAGCCCATGAGGAGCAGCGAAACCAGACCGATCAGCGAAGCAGCGCGCATCGTCCTTCCTCCCGCCCGCCGCCAAGGCAAGCGGGCGGCCGGGACGAAGGCGCGGCTGCGCCAGCAGTTAGAGCGGGGATCGCCCCGAGCGGTGAAGCGGTCCCAGCGCGCGTGGGCAAGGCTTGCCCACGGGGCCCGGCGACGAAACGGAGCGCGGAGGTCGCCCGCCCCACGACCCGTCGCGGGACCAGGAGGCGCTCACGAGTCGCGGCCCGCGGGGGCCGTTCACTCGCTCGAGTAGACCCCGTTGGCCTCGCCGCCTCCCGCCGCGTTGCCCTCGACGAGGTCGAGGTCTCCGTCGCGGTCGAGGTCCCCCACCAGAGCCTGGGGGCGACCAACTCGATCAAGGTCGCCCTCGGCGACGTGAACGGCGACGGGGCGGACGCCCTGGTGGTCGGCACCGGCACCGGAGCGCAGCTGTACTGCTGGGTCAGGGCTCAGAAGCCCACCTGCCCCCGCTCCTCGAGGCCCTGGCTGGCGAGGCGCAGGTGCTCGCGGGTGTTCTCCAGGGCCCGGTCGAGGTCCTCGGCCGTGAGCCGCCGCGACCCCCGCCGCACCGCCTGCAGCCGGGCCTGCAGAACCAGCTCCTTGAGGAAGGCCATGCTGTAGCCCTCGGTCTCCTCGGCCAGCCGCGCCGCCGAGCCCGCGGGCGCGTCGTCGCCCAGCAGGCGCGCCAGGAAGGCCTCCCGCTGGGGCGCCTCGGGCTGAGGGATCAAGAACACCCGGTCGAACCGGCTGGGGCGGCGGGAGATCGCGGGGTCGATCCGATCGGGGCGGTTGGTGGTGGCGATCACCAGCACCCCGTCGAGGGGGACCACCCCGTCGAGGAGGTTGAGGAACATGGACAGCCGCTGACCCCGGTCGTCGAGCAGCGCGTCGAGGTCCTCGAAGCACAGCACCGCCGGGGCCAGCTCCTGGGCCCGCTCGAAGGCGGCCCGCAGGGACCCCGGCGAGACCTGGTTCAGGCTGGCGACCACCACCGGCAGGTCGAGCTGGGCTCCGAGCACCTTGACGATCGAGGTCTTGCCGTTGCCAGGCTCCCCCGCCAGGAGCACGCCCCGCCGGTGCGGAATCCCGTGCTCGGCGTACAACTCCTGGGCCGCGAAGAAGCCAGCGATCGTCTCCTGCAGCTCCTCGCGCAGCCCCGCGGGCAGGATCACGTCCTCCCAGGCGTGCTCCCCCGCCTCGACCCACTCCGAGCTCCGCCCGTCGAACAGCAGCAGCTTCTTCTTGCGTTTGCGGCCCACGTGGCGCTCGTGACCGACCTGCAACAGCTCCACCAGGGCCGCCTCGTCGTCGGCGGCGACCAGCACCTCGTGCCACTGGACCCCCGCGAGGTTCACCTCGCAGGACCCGAGCCAGATCGGCTCCTCGTCGCCGCGCTGCAGGCGGATCAGCCCGAAGGTGGTGGCCGCGTACCGCTCGATCCGCCCGGGATCGCCCTGGGAGGCCCCCTCCACGTGCCAGCTCAGGCTCTCATAGGCCTCGAACGGCCCGGCCTCGCCGCCGGGGATCCGCTCCACCGCGTAGCCCAGGGCCTCGGCCCCTTCGAGGAAGCAGCGGGTGCAGGTCAGCGTGTCGCGGGAGCCGGGTCGATACAGGCGCGGCTGGCTGACGCCGCGGGCGGCGAGCTCAGCACGGAAGGAGGCGAGGAGGCGGGCGAGCTCGGTGGGGGGCTCGCCGGGAAGGGTTTGCAGGAGGGATTCAGCGGGAGCGAGGTCAGCGGGCATGCGTCACCTGGGGCAAGGGGGGGAGGGGGGTCACCCCCACGACGCACGCCCGGCCAGGAAGTGTCGCCCTCAGCCCGCCGCGGGGCCGCCTCCCGCCAGCTCCATGAGCACCTCGGGGGCGCCGGGCGGGCCGAACGGCCCCTCGAACCGCAGCAGGGCGTGGGGCGGCTCGGCCTCGTACCACATGTGGTATTTGGGAATGAAGGGGTGAGCCAGCTTGGTGAGCACCTTGCCCAGCCGCACCCAGTCGTTGAAGTCGGGGTACATGACCATCTTCATGGCCGGCATCGTGCGGCCCCCAAGCTCCAGCTCGGTCCGGCCCTTCGACACGTACTCCACCCGGGCCACGAACCGGTCGTTGATCCAGGCGAACAGGTCGCGGGCCTTGCCGTCGAAGGGCTGCCAGCGGAGCAAGAACGGCAGGGTGACCTCGGGATACACCGCGTCGGGCAGCGGGATCACCCCCGAGCCGAAGGCGATCTCCTCGTGGCGGACCCGCTCCTCCTGCGCGTCGAAC
>JAWLGW010000083.1:0-2011 GCA_041690735.1 Planctomycetota bacterium | reverse complement strand
GCCCGCAGCCGCCCCTCGCTGCGCCGCAGCCGGAACGTCTCCCGGATCGTCCCCCGCAGCAGGGGGAAGTCGAAGGTGAGCGCCACCTCGTCCCCCACCGTTGTGCGGACCTGCGCGATCCGGGTGCCCGCGGGATCGATCACGTCGTCCGCGCTGAGCACCGTCTGAAAGGCGCTCTTGGGCCGCGGCCGCAGGGTGTAGCGGTGCTCCTCGCGCGCCGGCTCGGGCGCCACCAACAGCTGACTCATGCGCCTCCCTTGGTCGCGAACAGCTCCACCGGCCGCCCGTCGGGGTCGCGGACCTGCGCCGTCCGCCCCCAGGGGGCGTCGCACGGCGCCCAGATCACCTCGGCCCCCAGCGCCGTCAGGCGCCCGAACAGCTCGTCCACCTCGTCCACCCGGAACCCGACCAGCGAGGAACCGCCGGCCCCCTTGCCGGGCGCCTCTCCCGCGGGGCCCCCATACAGCGCGACGTGCACCCCGCCCACCTGGCAGGCGAAGTGGCGCGGCCCCTCCTCGTGCTGCTCGTCCTCGAGCGGCAGCCCCAGCGCCTCATAGAAGGCGCGGCAGGCCTCCAGCCGCGCGGTCCACAGGACCAGCGAGCCCATGCCGTGCACGGCCATTAGTCCGGGATCTCCACCCGCCCGTCCGACACCCAGTGCGGGTTGTGCGCGACCTCCCACAAGTGCCGGTCGGGATCGGCGAAGTAGCCGCTGTAGCCGCCCCAGAACACCTCCTGGGCCGGCTTGACGATCGTCCCCCCCGCCGCCTCCGCCGCCCGCAGCACCTCGTCCACCCGCTCGCGCGAGGTGACGTTGTGCGCCAGCGACACGCCCCGAAACCCGCTCCCCTCGGCCGCCACCGTGGCGTCCTCCGCCAGCGCCGCCCAGGGGTACAGGGCCAGCAGCAGGCTGGGACCGAGCTTGTAGAAGGAGATCCCCTCGCCGCTCGACGAGGTCGGCCGCAGGCCGAGCGCCTCGTAGAACCGGCGCGAGGCGTCGAGGTCGGTGACCCCGAGGGTCACCACGTTGAGGGCGTCGAGCATGGGCTGCTCCGGTGGGAGGAGGCGGGGATTATGCAGCACGAAGGCCCCGCCTCCAGGTGCCCCCGCGACGCCACGGTCGGCTGCGTGGCGTGAAGCAGCGCTAGTTCCCGCCGGGACGCTCGGCCCGAACCAGCTCCACCAGCCGGGGGAGCACCTCCTCCGCGCCCCCCTGCGCGAACCACCGCACGAAGCCCAGGTGGTTGAGGTCGGTCGGCTCCTTGTTGATCAGACACACCGTCCCCCCGTGGCGGTGGACGAGCTCGGGGATCGAGGCCGCGGGGTAGACCACGGCCGAGGTGCCCACCACCAGGCACACGTCGCTGCCGCGGGCCAGCTCCTGCGCCTCCTCGAGGGCGCGCACCGGCAGCAGCTCCCCAAACAGCACCACGTCGGGCTTGAGGATCCGCCCGCAGCTCTCGCAGATCGGCGGCGCACCCGACAGCGGCGAGGGGCCGGGGGTGAAGCGCTCGCAGGCGACGCACTTGAGCCGCTGATCGCTGCCGTGCAGCTCGATCACGTGGCTGCTGCCGGCTCGCTGGTGGAGGCGGTCCACGTTTTGGGTGACCACGGTGTGCAGGCAGCCCAGCTGCTCGAGCTCGGCCAGCGCCTGGTGGGCCGGGTTAGGCGCCACCTCGCCGAACGCGCCGGCCAGGGCGCGATAGAAGCCCCACCACTTCACCGGGTCGTGCAGGAAGGCGTCGATCGTCCCGAACTCCTCGGGCGGATAGCGGGCCCAGATCCCCTCCCCGCTGCGGAAGTCGGGAATCCCGCTGGGCACCGAGATCCCGGCGCCGGTGAAGGCGATCACCCGCTTGGCGGCCAGGAGCGCGTCGCGAACTCCATACAGGCTCATGGACCCAGCATGGCACGCGGTGGGACGCAGGGGGTGCGTTCGGCTTGCTCTGCCCCGTCAGCGCATGCTCGCCGGGGGCTCGCCCTCGCCGCGGACGCCGCCCTCCCCTCCAGG
>JAWLGW010000082.1:0-11985 GCA_041690735.1 Planctomycetota bacterium | reverse complement strand
AGGGAGGAGCAGCGCGCGCCGTCGCGGAGCCTCTTGGGGGGGAATGTGGGGGGGGCGAAGCCCCCCCGCAAACCACACCGGGCGTAGGTGACACGACCTCCGCGTTCCGGTAGGGTCGGGCCTCAACGAGGCGGGAGGAGCGAGCGTGCGCGTCCTGGTCACCGGCGGTGCGGGCTACATCGGCAGCCACGTGGTGCGCGCGCTGTCGCGCGAGGGGCACGAGCCCCTGGTCCTCGACGACCTCAGCACCGGGCACCGGGCGCTCGCCGCCCGCACCGGCGCCGAGCTGGTGGAGGGCGACCTGCTCGACGAGGCGGCGCTGGAGCGCGCCTTCGAGGGGCGCGGCCTCGACGCCGTGATCCACGTGGCCGGGCGGGCGCTGGTCGGCGAGAGCGTGCGCGACCCGGCCCCCTACTTCCGGGTGAACGCCCAGGCGGGCCTCAACCTGCTCGAGGCCATGCGCCGCCACGGCGTGACCCGGATCGTGTTCTCCTCCACCTGCGCGGTGTACGGCGTGCCCGAGCAGGTGCCGATCGCCGAGTCCTGCCCCCGCCAGCCGGTGAACCCCTACGGCGCCTCGAAGCTGGCCTTCGAGCACATGCTGAGCTCCTACGCCCGGGCCTACGGGTTCAAGGCGCTGGCCCTGCGCTACTTCAACGTGGCCGGCGCCTCCACCGACGGCGACCTCGGCGAGCTGCACGACCCCGAGACCCACCTCGTCCCGCGCCTGCTGCAGGCGGCGCGCACCGGCGACGCCTTCCAGGTCTACGGGAGCAACTACCCCACCCGCGACGGCACCGCCGAGCGCGACTACCTGCACGTGGAGGACCTGGCCCGGGCGCACGTGCTGGCGCTGACTCGCCTCGACATCATCGATCCCCTGGCCTTCGGCGGGGCGCTCAACCTCGGCACCGGCCGCGGGACCACCGTGCGGGAGATGCTCGAGGCGACCCGCGCCGAGCTGGGCCTGGAGCTCGAGGTGGTGGAGAAGCCGCGCCGCGCCGGGGACCCCCCCTGCCTGGTGGCGGACCCGAGCCTGGCCCGGCGGGTGCTAGGCTTCGTGGCCCAGCACGACCTGCCCTCCATGCTGCGCACCGCGCACCAGTTCGCCCTGGCCGAGCCTGGCCGGGCCGACTCGCCCCTGCGGGAGCGGCGCCTGCCGCGGCCCGAGAGCAACGGCGACGCCCAGCGGATCCGGTTCGGCGAGGCGGTGGTGGCGGCGGGCTACAGCCGCCCCGAGGCCGTGCACAGGGCGCTGGAGCTGCAGCGGGAGCGCGACGGGATCGGCGAGAGCCACAAGCTCCTCGGCCTGATCCTGCTGGAGATGGGCGAGCTGTCGAGCCGGCAGCTGATCGACGTCCTGAGGCGCATGAACGGCGGATAGCTGCCCGTTGACAGGGTGGGAGGGCGCCCGTACTATCCTCCGCCCATGCCCTTGCCACACTTCAAGTTAGTGTTGCTGACCGGCCTCGCCACCGCGGCGGGCTGCGCGTCCTCCGCCGAGTGGGAGGCCGAGCGCGCCTCGCTGCAGGAGGCGGTGCGCGAGGAGCGCCAGGCGCGCCAGCACGACACCGCCGCCCTGCAGAAGCAGGCCGACCACTACAAGACCACCGCCGAGGCGGCGACCCGCGAGTTCCACCGCCTGGAGCGCGAGCTGCGAGCCTCGCGCACCACCAAGCGCGAGGAGGCCCAGGCGCTCGAGGCGTCCCTCACCCTCCTCAAGCAGAAGGAGGCCGAGCTGGCGCAGCTGCGCCAGCAGGCCGAGGCCTCGCCGCCGACCGCCGACGAGGCGGTGACGCTGCTCAAGGCGAAGGACCAGGAGATCCGGCATCTGCGCGAGCGCCTGGTGCAGCTCCAGACGGCCGGCAGCGACGAGCCCCGACCCGACCTGGAGGGGATCGTCACCGCCTCGGGGGTCGACCTCGAGGTGCCGGTGGCGCGGATCGACGGCCGGCCGGTGACCCGGCGGGCGTTCGTCGAGTTCCTGTACCGCGACCTCGGCGCGCCCCACCTGCTGGACCTGTTCGTGAACCGCGAGCTGATCCTGCTGGAGGGCAAGCGGCAGGGGATCGAGCTCAGCGACGTCGACGTCGAGGCCTGGGTGTCGCGCAAGGAGCTCGAGGAGCTGCAGCGCGCCGGCTCGGAGGAGCGACTGGCCGCGCGCCTGACGGAGCTCGGGTTCACCCGCGACGCCTGGCGGGCGCGGCTGCGGTATCAGGCCCGCCCCATGCTCGTCCTGCAGCGCCTGGTGGCCCTGCAGCGGGCGACCCCCGCCGGGCGCGACGCGTTCGAGGCGCGGGTGCGCGAGGCCTACAAGGAGCTGTACACCGACCGCGCGGCCGCCAGCCACGTGTTCGTGGCCTTGCCCGCCGACGCCCCCGAGATCGAGGAGCGGGCCGCCTTCGCCAAGGCCGAGGCCGCCTACCGCGAGCTGCAGCGCGGGGTCGACTTCCCCACCGTCGCCAAGCGCTACAGCGACGACGCCGCCTCCCGGCAGCTGGGGGGTCAGCTGGGAACCTTCGGTCGGCAGCGGTTCGCCGAGCTGCCGCGCCTCAACACCGTCCTCTTCACCATCGAAGCGGGCCAGGTGAGCCGACCGGTGCGCAGCGCCGCCGGCTATCACGTGGTCCGCGTGGACAAGCGCCTCCCGCCGGAGCGGCCGTTCGACGCCGAAGTCCGCCGGGAGCTGATCGCGCGCCTCGAGCAGGAGCCCCCCGCGGAGGCGGAGGTCTCGGTCCTCCTGGGCCAGCTCAGGGCGCGCGCGCGCATCGACACGTCGCTCACGTTCGAGTAGGGGCGCGGACAGCGCGCCCCAGAGGTCTTCATGCCCGGTGCACTCGGTTGGTTCCAGAAGTACCAGAAGTCGCTGATGCTGGTGCTGCTCGCGCCCGCGCTGATCGGCATGGGCATCACGGGCGCGATCATGTCCGTGGTCCAGTCGCCTGGCGAGATGGTCGTCGCCGAGGTGTTCGGCGAGCCCGTCACCCAGACGGAGTACTCCGAGGTCATTCAGCCCTACCTCACGCTCACCGGCCAGGGAGGCGGTGAGGAGAGCGAGGACCAGGCGTTCCGCTTCCTCGCCATGTGGCTGGCGGCGCGCCGCTCGGGCCTGTCGGTCTCCGACGCCGAGGTCGGCAAGGACATCTGGCAGGAGGCCAAGTACCTCGTCGCCCAGAACAAGGCCCTGGAGGACGTGCAGAAGGCCCAGCTGCCGGCCGGCGCCGACGCGGCCGAGAAGATGTTCCGCGAGCGGTTCCTGCACTACCTCCTCGACGAGGAGTTCACGGTCACGGCCGAGGAATACCAGGACGTGATCCGGAAGCGGCAGGGCATGCCGATCAAGGTGTACGAGGCCCACCAGAAGCGCGAGGCCCTGGTGCAGCGCTACCTCGAGACCCTGCGCGAGCTGGCCACCGTGACGCCGGCCGAGGTGCGCGAGGCCTACGAGGAGAAGCACCACCAGCGGGTCCTGGAGCTGATCGAGCTGGGCGCCGACGCCTACGCCCCCCGGGCCGGCGCGCCCGAGGGCGAGCCGGGCCACGTGACCGAGGCGCAGGTCAAGGCCTACTACGAGGAGCGGGCCGCGGACTTCGACATCCCCCGCAAGGTGGCCCTGGCCTACGTGGCGGCGCCCCTCAAGAAGGTCGAGGACGCCCTCGCCCTCCCCGACGACGCCGCCCTGCAGGCCTACAACGAGGCTCAGGGGATCGCGCCGGTGGGCAGCTTCAACGACGCCCGCATGGAGATCATCGACGCCTGGCGGGCCGACGCCACCCGCGAGAAGGTCGCCGAGCTCATGGACGCCGTCGCCGACCGGGTCGAGGCGGCCGAGAAGGCGGGCGAGACGCCCGACCTGACCAAGATCGCCGCCGAGGTGGACGGCGAGCTGCTCGAGCGAGGGACCACCGGGCTGATCGAGGTCGAGGCCCTGAAGGAGCAGCGGCTGCTGCGCGGCCCCGCGGCGCGTCGGTGGCACCAGACCACCGAGGAGACGGGCGCCACCTCGGACGTGCTCGCCAGCGAGGCGGCCTGGTACGTGGTGCAGACCCAGGAGGTGCAGCACAAGCGGACGCCGGAGTACTCGGCGATCGAGGACCAGGTCCGGCAGGCGTATGTCGACGGCTCGCCGAAGGAGCTGCGCGAGTACTACGACCAGTACAAGGGCACCCGCTACCGCGACAAGCCCAGCTACGAGCTGGAGGCGGTGACCGCCAAGGACGCCGCCTTCGGGGACGACCGGCAGCGGGCGCGCGACGCCCTCAAGCAGGCCCTGGACGCGGCCAAGGACTGGCACCGCCAGGACCGCAACTTCTCGGTGTGGAAGTTCCAGTCCAACACCGACCTGCCCCAGGACGTGCAGGACAAGCTGGAGATCCTCGACGACCTCGAGCTCGCCACCGACGCCCTCAAGGAGCACCCGATCGTCGGGCCCGCCGAGGGTGAGATCGGCACGCGGGTGAGCAGGGGCTTCTCGGACTACCCGATCCGGAGCAGGGACGACACCGCCTGGTTCGGCTACCGGGCCCTGCGGCGCAAGATGGCGGAGACCAAGCCGTTCGAGGAGGTGGAGGCCGAGGTGCGCCGTGACGTGCAGCGCGAGCGCGCGCTGCAGCGGGCCGAGGAGGCGGCGCAGGAGCTCCTCGAGGAGCTGGCCGGCAAGCGGGGCGAGGCGCTGGAGAAGGCGCTGCAGGCCAAGGGGCTGAAGCCCCGCCGCACCGAGCCCGTGGGACGCGACGCCACCAGCCTGGAGGGGATCGAGGACGCGGGTCGCCTGGTCGCCGAGGCGTTCTCGGCCGAGGCCGAGGTCGGCGGACCGTACCTGCGGACCGTCCCGGACTTCGCGGGGCGGCGGGTGTTCCTGGTGCGGGTCGCCGAGAAGGTGGCGGCCCCCGAGGAGGACTGGGCCGAGGAGTACACCACGATCCGCAAGGACCTCCTCAGCAAGAAGCGCATGGACTTCGCCGAGCGGCAGATCGACACCTTGATCCTGCGGGCCAAGGGGATCAGCGAGGAGCACCTGGCGTTCGTCGACGAGGCGACCTCGGGGGCCAACGGGATCTCCAAGGTGACCCTGCGGCAGGTGTTCTTGCCGCCCGACCGGGAGATCACCGACCGCTGGCTGGAGGAGCAGGCCCGGGCGCGGCTGGCCGAGGCCCAGCAGGCGCTGGCGCAGGGCTCCTCGTTCGAGGCCGTGGTGGACAAGTTCTCCGAGGACGACGCCACCCGCTCCCGCGGCGGGGAGCTGCCGGCCCTGACCCGGCAGGAGCTGACCTCGGAGTTCGGGCTCGACTTCGCCGAGCGGGTGTTCGCGCTCCCGGTGGCGGAGGGCCAGGGCGGCGCCTCGGAGCCGATCGAGTCGACCCGCGGCCTGCACCTGGTGCGCAAGTCCTCCCAGCAGGGCGGCAAGGTGACCCTGCAGCACCTGCTGGTGCGGACCGACCCCCAGACCCGCAACATGCCCGAGGAGGTCCGCCAGAAGGCGGAGCAGGCCTCGCGGGAGAAGCTGGAGAAGGCGCTGGCCGAGCTCGAGGCCGGCGGCAAGCCGTTCGGCGTGGTGGCCGAGGCCTACGGCGATCCGATCGACCCCAACGGCCGCGGGCAGACCTTCGACCTGCAGGTCGCGACGGCGGTCGAGCGGGCGGCGTTCGCCCAGCCCCTGGAGTGGGAGCCGGCGGGCGACGTGCTGGTGAACGAGCCCGCCTGGATCCCCGAGCCGGTGCAGGTCGAGCTGCCGGGCGGGCAGACCTGGCAGCTGTTCGCCTGCGAGCGCGATCCGGCCGACCAGGCCGCGGTGTGGCAGGAGACCGGCGGCGTCCGCAACCGGCTGGTGTACCACATCCAGACCAGCAGCCCGCAGCGCATGGAGTCGGTGCGGGCCGAGCTGGCCGAGTGGATGCGGGAGCAGGTCGAGGCCGAGGGGCGGCCCATGTTCCAGCGGATCCTGGAGAAGTTCCAGGAGCTCGTCGTCGAGTACAGCGAGGCCCCCACCAAGGGCAAGGCCGGCGCCCTGGGGCGCATGGCCCTGCGCGACTCGGTGCGGCCCTACGGGGCGGAGTTCCTCGAGCAGGTGTTCGCCAAGGAGCCGCGCCCGGGGGCGCGGACCGGCGTGTTCCGCAGCGCCAAGGGCTTCCACCTGGTGGAGGTGGTCGACGTGGTGGCGGAGCAGGACAAGGAGCGCCGCCAGGCGGTGGCGCGGTCGCTGCTGGCGGGCACCGACTGGCGCAAGTAACCGGTCCGGCGGGAGGGCGGCTGGGCGCGCGTCAGGCGCGCCCGGCCGCCGGTCCCGCGCAAAACTCGCCGACCTTGGCCAGGAAGCGGTCGATCGGCACCGGCTTGGTCAGACAGTCGGCCACCCGCAGCATCTGCGCCTGGTGCTGCAGGTCGGCCACGGCGGAGATCAGGATCACGGGGACCTGCGCGTACTGCGGCTGCGAGGCGAACCACCCCATGAAGGCCCAGCCGTTCATGCCGGGCATCATGAGGTCGAGCAGGACCACGCAGGGCGGCTGGGGCAACGCCCCCAGCGCCGCCATGGCCTCGGTGCCGTCGCCGGCGGCGACGGCGCGGTAGCCCTCCACCTCCAGGAGATCGCACAGGCCCTCCCGGGTGTCCAGGTCGTCCTCGACCACCAGGACGACGTCGTCATGACCGCCGTGCACCTCACCTCCTCCCGCCGTCCGCGCGGTCCCCGACCCCTCCGACCCTAGCGAGGCGGACCGACAGGCGTAAGTGTGACGGTGAGGGCCGGGCTCGACGACGAGGAGAGCGCTACACTCGGGGCGTGAGCCGATTCCTGCTGGAGGCCCGAGACGTCTCCCTCGCCCGGGGCGGGGTGCAGATCCTGAGCGGCGTGTCGCTCGGGGTCCACCGCGGGGAGATGGGCGTGCTGCTGGGGCCCTCGGGCTCGGGCAAGAGCACGCTCCTCAAGACGGTCGGCGGGCTGATCGCTCCCGACCGGGGGACGGTGCTGCTGGACGGCGACGACCTGTACCGGCAGTCGGCGGCGCGGGTGGCCGCCAGCGTCGGCATGGTCCCGCAGGACGACATCATTCACACCGACCTCAAGCTGCGCCCCGCGCTGGAGTACGCGGCCCGGCTGCGCTTCGCCGCCGGCACCCCCGAGCAGGCGGTGCGCGAGGCGGTGGACCGCGTGCTGCGCGACCTCGAGCTGGAGCAGCGGGCGAACGTCCGCATCCGCCGCCTGTCGGGGGGACAGCGCAAGCGCGCCAGCATGGGGATCGAGCTGCTGGCGGCGCCGCCCGTGCTCCTGCTCGACGAACCGACCAGCGGCCTCGACCCCGACCTCGAGCGCACCACCATGCAGCTGCTGCGCCGGCTGGCGGACGGCGGGCGAGCGGTGATCACCACCACCCACGCCACGGCTTCGCTGGGGCTGGCCGACTTCCTGGTCGTGGTGGTGCAGGGGCACCTGGCCTGGCTGGGCCCGCCGCGCGAAGCGCTGCAGCACTTCGGCGTCTCCGATCCGGACCTGATCTTCAAGGCGCTCCGCCAGGGGACGCCGGCGAGCTGGGCCTCCCGCTATCGCCAGTCGCCGACCCGCCAGCGCATGGCGGCCCGGCCGGCGCGCGCGCGCCGGGGAGGCGCCGCGTGAGCGACCCCGAGATCGAGCGCCTGCTGGCCGAGGCCCGTCGTGGCATGCCGCCGCCGGCCGAGCCGGCCGCCGAGGCCGCCCCGGCCCTCGACCCCAGCCTCGCCCCGACGGGGGGCCCCGGCCCGCTGACCAGCGCGCCGCCGGGCAGCGGCTCGGACGAGCCGGGGCGCGAGGGGCTCCTCGCGCGAGCGCTCCAGCTGCGCCTGGCCGCGATCCTCACCTCGCGCTACGTGGACCTCAAGCTGGGTGACCTGACCGGCACCCTGATCCTGGTGGCGCAGGCCCCCTTGATCGGCTTCCTGGTCAGCCTCGCCTTCGACGGCCAGCGCGAGGGGGAGTCGCTGCAGTTCGTGCTGGCCATGGTCGCGGTGTGGCTGGGGACCTTCAACTCGTGCCGGGAGGTGGTCAAGGAGCGGCTGATCTTCCTGCGCGAGCGACGGACCGGCGTGCCGGTGCGGGCCTACCTCGTCAGCAAGGTGCTCGTCCTGTCGTGCCTGGCCGCCCTGCAGGCCTTGCTGCTGGTGGCGGCGGTGCAGCGCACGGTGCGGTTCGAGTCGAACCTGGCCCTGGTGTTCGCGGCGCTGTTCGCGATCGCCCTCACCTCCACCGCGCTCGGCCTGCTCCTGTCCTCGACGGTGAAGAGCCAGAACAGCCTGATCGCCCTGGTGCCGATCGCGCTCATTCCCCAGCTGATCTTCTCGGACGCCCTCCTCCACAACCCGGGCCCGGCGGTGGAGCGGATCGAGCTGATCATGATCGCGGACTGGGGCCTCGAGCTCCTGCGCGAGCTGCGCGAGGACGACGTCTCCTGGGTAGAGGTCGCCAAGTGCTCGGGCGTCCTGACCGGCATGGGCCTGGGCCTGCTGCTCCTGGCGGGCGTGTGCCTGCGGGCTCAGGAGGAGTGAGTACACTGACGGCATGAAGAAGGTCGGACTCGCGCTCTCGCTGCTCCTGGTCGGCGGCTTCGCCCTGCTGCTGGGGCTCAGCCAAGGCGGCTTGAACCTGGGCGGGCTCAAGCTGGCCTGGAACGAGGACAAGGCCCAGCTCGAGGAGCTGGCCTACTCGTTCCTCGAGGACCTCCAGTACAAGGACTTCAAGAAGGCGGCCAGCTACCACACCCACGCCGACCAGAAGAAGGTCGACATCCCCAAGCTGATCGAGCGGCTGTTCCAGGTGAAGCCCGAGCAGCTCAACATTCGGGACCTCAAGATCACCGAGGTGCGGATCGACCGCTCCGGCGACCGGGCGCGCACCTTCTTCACCGCCACCACCGAGCTCCTCAACAGCGCCAAGGAGAAGGACAAGCCGAACAAGGAGCGGAAGGTGGAGGGGATCCTGTACTGGCACCGCCGCCCGGCGTCCGAGGCGGACCCGCCGCCGCCCCAGAAGGAGGAGCCGGTGGTGGTCGGCGTCAGCGGCCCAGAGAAGCAGCGCGACCAGAGCCCGCGCCGCTACGTGAACGTGGGCGAGGGGGAGCCCTACGTGGAGGGCTCAGCCCAGGGCGAGCAGCGGTGGTTCATGATGCTGGAGTCGAGCCTGCACTAGCGGCACGCAGCTACTGCGCGGGCGCCTCCAGGTCAGCGAACAACTTGTCCACGTCGAGCACCTCCTCGGTGCAGGGGAGCTCGAGGTAGGCGAAGTAGACCAGCGGCGCGATCGGCTCCAGCTCGGCGTTCTTCTCAGGCAGCTCGGCGAGCGAGGGCTTCACCTTGTCGGCGGTGAGCTCGTTCACCCACTCGAAGTCCTCCACGATCCCGCCCTGGTTGGGCACCTCCCAGGCGGTGAGGAAGTGGACGATCATGTCCGCCCGGCGCGCCAGCCAGCCCTGCAGGAAGGTGCGCTGGGCGTCGAGGTCGTCGCTCTTGCGGAGGGCCGCCAGCAGCGCCTTGCACTCCTTGGCCATGCGGACCGACCGCTTCAGGTTGCCCGCGGTGACCTTGACCTTGGCGCCGTGACGGCGGACGAGGTCCTTGCGGTCCGGCCCGGGGAGGGCCTCGAGGATCTCCAGCGCGAACGGCTCGGGGATCCGCTCCAGGAAGGTGGCGAGCTTCATGGGGGGTTCGGCTCCTGTGAGGCGGCGAATCATAGCACTCGCCTGCGGTCCCGCCAGACGTTACGGCGAACCGGACCTTTGCAGGATCGTCACCCGCTCGGTACCTTGCCTCCCATGCTCCCGCTGCTGCCACGGGTGGGCTCCCTCGCGCTCGCCGCCCCTGCGGTCCTCCTCGCCGGGGTGCTGGCGATCGGCTGCGGCGGCGGGGTCAGCGCCCAGGGGCTGAGCGGGGCCCCGCCGCTGGGCGGCCCCCTGCCGCGCACCGTCGGCGACGTGCACGCAGCCCTGTCCGCCTACTACCTGGAGCCGAGCCGGGTGCCGGGCGACCCCGGCGCCTTCGCTACTGTCGAGGACCTGCTGGCGGCGCTGGGCGACCCCTTCACCTTCGAGCTGACCCCCGCGCAGGTAGCGGCGGTCGATCAGGGGGCCGAGGCGGGCAAGGGCTTCGGGATCGCGCGGGTGGGCACCCTGGTCTACGTGTCCACGGTCGACCCCGGCGGCCCGGCCTGGCGGGAGGGCCTGCGGCGCAACGACGTCCTCACCCGCGTCGACGGGGTGCCGATCGACGAGACCACCACCGACGCGGCCCTGGTCTCCGCCCTGGCGGCCGACCCCCTCGACCTCGAGGTCACCCGCGCCGGCGTCCCCTTCGCTTTCCGGATCGCCGCCGAGGCGTTCACCACCGTCACGGTCGAGGAGACCTCGCTCGACGCCGACACCCACTACGTGCGGATCGACGCCTTCCCCCGCGTCAGCGCCGACCCCCGCGGCCCGCCGGGCGAGCTGGAGGCGGTCCTGCTGGCGAACCCCACCAAGAGCCGGTGGGTGCTCGACCTGCGCTGGAACCCGGGCGGCAGCGTCGGCCGCGCCGCCGAGGTGGTCGACCTGTTCGTGAGCGGCGGCACGATCGTGGAGCTCACCCAGCGCGACGACGTCCTCGCCTACGCCGCCGCCGCCAGCCCCGGCCACACCGGCGAGGGGCGGGAGGTAGTGGTCCTGCTCAACTCGGGCAGCGCCAGCTCGGCCGAGATCGTGGCCTCGGCCCTCCACGAGCTCCAAGGCGCGCCGCTGGTGGGCGAGGAGTCCTTCGGCAAGGGCGTGGCGCAGATCCCCTTCGACTACACCACCGGCGGGCGGCTCAACATGGTCACCCACCGGGTCCTGGGCCCGGGCGGCGCGACCTGGCACCTCACGGGCCTCACCCCCGACATGGCGGTCCCCCTCGATCCCGATCAGCTGCTGACCGGCGTCGACAGCCAGCTGGCCGCGGCGCTGAGCGCCTTCACCGGCGCCACCTCGACCCTGGCCCCCGCCCGGGCCGCCGAGACGCTCGATCCCGCGGTGGTCGTCCCGCCCGAGCGCCTGATCGACTTCGAGTAGTCAGACCTTCGCGGCCGGCAGTGACCTGCGAGCGGGGCCCCAGAGCCTGTCGGAGGTGGTTCGCATTCTGTTCGCGCGCAAGTGACCAGCAAGCTCTGCCGAAGATGCGGTCAGGAGAAGTCTGCGGAGGAGTTCTATCGCCGACGGCTGCGTGGTGATCGCCTTACTCCCTACTGCAAGCCCTGCACCACGCGGCAGACGATCGAGCGCCAGCACGAGTTCAAGCGCCAATGCGTCGCCTACAAAGGCGGCCGCTGCGAGTCATGTGGCTACGATCGATATGTCGGAGCGCTCGAGTTCCACCACTTGGACCCACAGGAGAAAGACTTCAACATCTCGCGAGCGAAGCTCACCACGTTCAACGACCGGGTGCGCCGAGAGCTCGACAAGTGCCGACTCTTGTGCTCGAACTGCCACAAGGAGCAACACGCGCGCGAGCAGCCATGCGCCTGTTGCGACGCCGTCGCTTGATCCGATACCCCCGACAGGACTCGAACCTGTAACCACCGGTTTAGAAGACCGGAGCGCTACCGTTGCGCCACGGGGGCTAGGCCGGAGATGATAGCCCACACGCGCGCGGCTGTCGTCGCGCTCGTAGGAGGCCCTTGCGCTCCCGAGCCTCGGCGCCATGCTGGCTGCATGACGCGAGTCCCCCTCGACGCGCTGCCGCAGGAGCTGACGATCGAACAGGCGGTCGCCGCCGCCTATCCCGAGGAGCTGTCCGAAGTCGACGCAGCCCTGCGGCGCGGCGAGCGGGTGTTGCTCGAGGTCAACCCGGCGCTCATGCCGTACTGCTACCGCGCCCTGGCCGCGCGGCTAACGGCGCCGCGGGACCCGGCCGTCCTGCCGATCCGCTGCCGCTATCTCGCGGGCGCCCCCGCGCGAGCCCGGCTGGGCGTCCTCGACCTCGAGCTCCACGCCCCGCCCGCCGAGGCCCTGC
>JAWLGW010000081.1:0-11992 GCA_041690735.1 Planctomycetota bacterium | reverse complement strand
GCACAACCAGCGGCGCCTGCTTGATCCGGTCGAGCTGCAGGTGGAGGTCGCAGTCGCCGCGGTTGTTCAGGAACAGGAGGGGCTCGAAGTGCTCGTAGCGGGCGAAGCCGTCCTCGAGGTGCACCAGGTCGCTGGCGCGCGCCACCTCGACCAGGAGCCGGGCGCGCTCCTCCTTGCCCTGCAGCACGTCGACGAAGGGCTGCGCGCGCTCGGGGATCGGCGGCGCCTTGAACTCGTCCTCCTCCTTGGCCGCGGCCTTCTTCTCGTCGTCCCCGGCGGCCTTCTTGTCGCCCTTCTTCTTCTCCTCGGCGGCCTTCTTCTTGGCGGCCTCCGCCTCCTTCTTCTTCTTCGCCTCCCAGGCCTGCCGAGCCTTGTCGACCCGCTCGATCGCCTTGCGGGCCTCCTCGAAGGCGGCGCGCAGGGTGCGCTTGTCCGAGGGGAGGCTGTCCATGCCGATCCGCAGGTAGGTGGCGCCCGGGATCAGGATGGCCTGCGCGTCCGCGGCGTCGAGGGGGCGGAGGGCGGCCGACCAGCCGGCGACCCCGCGTCCGGCCGGCACCAGCCCGACCGCCACGAAGCCCGCCTCCAGGAGGGGCTGCAGGTCGCCGGGGCGGAGGAACAGCTCGGGCTCGACGCTGAGGTGGGCGTTGTTCCCGCCGCGTCCGTAGCTGGAGAGGGCGAACCGGCTGCGCGGATCGACCAGCCCCGGCATGACCACCTCGCCCCGGGCCTCGATCACGTGGGCTCGCGCGGGCACCTTCACCCGCTTGCCGACGGCCTCGACCTTCCCGTCGCGGATCACCACCACGCCCGGGGTGAGCTCCTCGCCGGTGACGGTGATCACCGTGCCCGCGCGGATCGCGACCAGGCGCTCGTCTTCGGGCGCGGCGGTCGCGGCCGCTCCCAGCGCGCCCTGCAGCAGCGCCGCCAGCAGCAGCGCCCGCCCCACGCGGGGCCTCGACCTGCTCGCGCCCACTAGAACCGCCCCTCGTCGCGGGCGGCGTCGTACACCTGCTCGCCCGCCACGAACGTCATGAGGCAGCGCGAGCGCGGGTCGACAGGGTCGCCGGTCCACACGGCGAGGTCGGCCAGCTTGCCCGGCTCGATCGACCCCAGCAGGTCGCCCAGCCCCAGCGCCTCGGCCGGGATCCGGGTCAGGCCCTTGAGCGCCACGTAGGGGTCGAGGCCGAAGCGCACCCCCAGGGCGGCCTGCAGGGTCAGCTCCTCCTGCGGGACGACGGGGGCGTCGGTGTTGATCCCGAGGTGCCGCACCCCCGCCTCGTAGTACTTCACCGCGCAGCCGTTGATCCGCCGCTCGGTGCGGTCGAAGAAGTACTGCCGGGGCCCCACGATCGTGTAGATCCCGCGGTCCCGCACCAGGCTGGCGGTCTTGTAGCCGTCGAAGGTCGAGTGGTCGAGCACCACCCGCAGCTTGAAGCGGTCGTGCAGCAGCGTGATCGTCTTGAGCACCACCTGGTACATCTGGGTGTGGACCGAGACGGGGAAGCTCTGCGCGAACAGGCCCCGGAAGTCCTCCCACACCAGGTCGCGCTCGGGGGTCGGGCCGGCGGCCTCGGCGCCGCCCCGCCGGCTCGCCTCCTCCCAGGCGCTCCACCGCTCGTGGTAGGCCTGCGCCTTCTCGAGGGTCTGGGTGAGGTTCCAGTTCATGTAGCTGCGCCCCACGCCGAACCAGTAGCGCTCGGGGTTCCCTGCCTGCGCGATCTTGAGCGACCCGGGGGCGCGCAGCGCCATGGCCTCGGCGCTCGCGCCGGCCGTGTGGGCGACGGTGCCGAAGCCCGCCATGTTGTTGCCGCTGCCTGGGATCAGCAGCACGGTGGTGACGCCGCCCGAGAGGGCGTTCGTCATGTCGTCGCTCTCGGGCGAGAGGGTGTCGAGCGTGCGCAGGCCGGGGTTGGTCAGCCACACCCCGTCGTTGAGGTCGGACAGCGACCCGGCGGTGTGGTTGTGGGCGTCCACCAGGCCGGGCACGACCCACCGGCCGCGGGCGTCGATCACCCGCGCGCCCGGCGGGATCTCCACGTCGTCGGCCGGGCCCACCGCGTCGATCCGGCCGTCCTTGACCAGGATCACCGCGTGGTTCACCACCCGGTCCTCGCCGTCGACCGTGACCACCTTGCCGGCGCGGATCGCCGTGACCGGGGCCTCGTCGGCCCGCGCGGGGGCCGCCGCGATCGCTCCCGCGGCCAGGGCGACCGCCGTCAGGGTGCCAAGCGCGCTCCTCACCGCTCCTCCTCGTCCGAGACCACTCGGCCCCCGATCACCACCGCCTCCAGGCGGCTGGTCGCCTCGAAGGGCGGGCCGCTCCAGATCAGGAGGTCTCCGTCCTTGCTCGGCTCCAGGCTGCCCACCCGGTCGTCGATCCGCAGCGCCCGGGCGGCGCCCAAGGTCAGCGCCTGCAGCGCGTCTCCCTCGGAAAGCCCGCGCGCCACGGCGGCCACCGCCCGCAGGGGGAGCTCGGCGGCGCCGTCCTCGGCCTGGCTCATGAAGGCGAGCGACACCCGCCCGGCGAGCGCGACGGCGGGGGAGACCTGCTGGCCGGCCCGCTCCGCCAGCGCCTCGGCGCGCAGCAGGGCGGCGGCCTCGGCGGCGCGCAGGGCGTCCGCCACCAGGTCCGCGTCCTCGAACCCGATCAGCGCCGCCCGCAGGCCCTCCTTGCCCAGCAGCTCCACCACCTCGAGGGCCAGGCGCGGGTGGTCGACCCACACCGCGACCACCCCCTGGCCCTCGTAGGCCTGCCGCAGGGCCTCCAGGTTCGCGTCGACCCGGGGCGGCGCCGGGCGGCCGTCGTCGCCGCGGCGCCGGCGCAGCTGCAGCTTCACCTCGGGGACCTCGCGCTCGGTGCGGTTGGCCTCGAAGGTGAGCTGGACGGGGCCGATGCGCACCGTGCCGCGCAGCGCGTCCTCGCCCTCGATGTCCGCCTCGAGCTGGGGCGAGCCGAAGGGCGTCTGCACCTCCAGGGTGAGGCTGAGGTGCGTGCCGGCGAGGCGCCCCGAGACCGGGAACTCGCCGCCGCCGCCCACCTGGCGGGCCAGGCCGCTCACGGTCTGCTTGTCCGCCTCCAGCTTGAGCAGCAGCTCTCCCTGTCGGGGCGGGAAGGGGCCGCCCGTGAGCGTGAACGACCAGGTGCCCGAGATCGGGTCGAGCTCCTCCTCGACCTGCTCCACCACCGTCTCGCCGCCGCTCTTCTTCTCCTCCTTCGCCTCCTCCTGCTTGGCGTCGCCCGCTTCGGCCGCCGCGCCGGGGCGGCGCCCTCTGCGCCGGTTCGCCTCCTCGGCGGCCTTGGCGGCGGCCTTGGCGGCCTGGGCGGCCTCCCAGGTGGCCAGGGCGAGGCGGTGCTTCTGCCACTTCTTGGCGTAGGCCTTGGCGGCCGCCAGGCGCTGGCGCAGCTGACCCGGCACCTGCAGCGGGTCGCTGCGGCGCAGGTCGAACGCCGCGCCCACCAGCGGGTCGACGACCAGCCCGCCCCGCAGGTCCTCCAGCAGGGTGCGGGTGGGGGCGGTCTTGAGGGCCAGCAGCCGGGAGCCGTTGCGGTCGAGCCGGTAGGGGGCGACCACCACCGTGGTCACCCCGGCCCGGGCCACGCGCTGGAAGGAGGGCCCAGCGCGGCCCAGCCCCAGCTCCAGCTCGGTCGAGCCGCGCAGGACGCCGCCCTGCGCCTCGAGCCCGAGGTGACCGTAGGCGTCGATGAACCCGGGCGTCACCACGCCCGTGGGCCCCGCGTCGAGGAGGCGCGCGCCGCGGGGGTGTGGGACCGAGGAGCCCACGGCCGCGATCGCGCCGTCGATCACCAGCACCTCGCCGTCGCGCAGGGGCGGTCCCGCGGCGGTATGAATGGTGCCCGCACGCACCACGATCGCGTCCCGCGCCCGCTCGGCGCGGTAGCGCAGGGCGCCCGACACCCAGGTCTCCACCACCTCGGCGCCGGTCGCCAGCGGGTCCCCCGACAGCAGGACGAAGTCCGCATCGCGCCCGGGCGCCAGCGCGCCGACGCGATCGGCGACCCCCAGCGCCGCGGCGGCGCGGTGGGTGACGGCGGCCAGGGCCTGCTCGGGGTTGAGGCCGCCGCGGACGGCGAAGGCCGCCAACAGGCGCAGGTCCGCCTCGGAGCCGGGGGCGGGAGCCAGCGCGAAGGGGATCCCCGCTCGCGCCAGCGCTCGCGGCGTGTCGGCGCGGGGCCGCAGGCGGTCCGGGTTCTCGCCCAGCGCCGGCGCCCGGCCGCGCAGGGCGAGGGGCATCTCGTACACGAGCGGTGACCCCAGGCGGGCCAGCTCGCTGGCGACCGCGTAGGCCTCGGTCGCCCCAGCGATCAGCGGCCGCAGCTCCAGCTCGCTGGCCAGGGTGACCACCCGGCGCAGGTCGGTCGCCCGCCGGGCGTCGACTCGCAGCGCCCCGCCGAGCACCGCCTCGGCCAGCGCCTCCAGGTCGGGGTCGTAGGCCGGTCGCTCGCCCGCCGGCAGCCGCTCGCGCGCCTCCTGGTACCGCAGGGCGGCCTCGATCTGGGCGCGCAGCTCGGGGACCAGGCCCAGTCGGGACGCCGGCCGCTGCCGGCGTCCCGGCACGATCGGCACGTCCGAGGAGGACGGCACCGGGATCTCCACCTCGGCCGGCGGCCCCAGGGCCTCGTCCCCCACCTCGAGGCACAACCCGGCCCGGGCCCGCAGTACGCGCTGCGCGGCCGGCCCGGCCAGCTTCACCACGGCGCCCTCGCCCGTCACCAGGCGCCCGCGCCCGGGGTGGAGGTAGGCGGTGGTGATCCCGGCCGCCAGCAGGTCGGGGTGCTCGGCGTAGGGGTCGAAGGCGTCGAGCGCCCGGAATCGGGCGCTGACCGCGGCGTCCTCGCGATCGCCCTGGCCCGCGCTCAGCTGGGTGAGCACCAGCCCCGGGATCGCGATCAGGTCGCTGCGGTCGAGGACGGGCACGCCGACCGGCGGCGCCGCGTCGGCCCCGCTCAGGATCGCCTCGACCTTCCCGTCGCGGACGTACAGGATCGCATCCTCGACGACGCTCCTGCCGGAAGCCCCCTCGACGCCGGTGTGCAGCCGCCTCACCCGCACGCACACCGCGCGCTCGATGAGGTCGTCTGCCCGAGCGGACGCGCCGACCCCCAGCAGCAGGAGGGCCACCGCCAGCCAACAGCCGCGGTGCTTCACTGCTGCTCCCCCTCCTGGGGCGTCTCGTCCTCCTGGGGCGTCTCGTCCTGGGGCGTCTCGTCCTGGGGCGTCTCGTCCTGGGGCGTCTCGTCCTGGGGCGTCTCGTCCTGGGGCGTCTCGTCCTGGGGCGTCTCCGCCTCGGTCGACGCCAGCCCCGTGAGGCGGCGGAGGCGGAAGTCCTTCTCCCGCTCGTAGACCACCTGCCCGCCGATGAGGACCTTCTCGACCTGCGTCTCCATCGCCAGCGGATCGCCGCTCAGGATCAGCAGGTCGCCGTCGCGCCCGGGCGCCAGCGCGCCCACCCGCTGGCCCAGCCCCACGATCTCCGCGGCCGTGTGGGTGATCGCCTTCAGGGCGACCTCGCGCGAGACGCCGGCGCGCACGCACCGGGCGGCCTGGTACCACAGGAACCGCTCGGCGAAGCTGGCCCGGGGGTTGGTCTGCAGCGCGAAGGGGACGCCCGCCTCGGCGAAGGGAGCGGCGACGAAGGTCTCCGTCTCCTCGCCGCTCTCCGGATCGCGCTCGCGCCACACCAGCTCGAGGGGCAAGATCACCGGCCGCCCGGCCTCCTTCAGCAGGTCGACCGCCTTGAAGCACTCGCCGCCCAGCACGAAGGTGGTCCGCGCCAGGAAGCCCTGCTCGCGCGCCAGCTCGACCCCGAAGGCGACGTCCTGCGCTCGCTCGAGGTACACGAAGGCGTCGAGCCGCCCGCTCACCAGCTGGAACAGGCGGCGGTGCTTGTCGCCCACGTGCTCGTCCCGGATCAGCTTGCGCCCCTCCGCGCGCGCCTCGGCCGGCGGGACGGTGACCTCGCGCCCGTCCTTCTTGGCCTCGGCCTCGTAGCGCTTCTCCGCCAGGGCGTCCAGGGCATCGTCGAGCTCGGCGAACACCTCCCGCAAGGCGGCCCGCTGCCGCACCCGGTCGAAGCCCGACTTGCCCGCCACCGCGATCTTGAGCCCCGTGACGGGCCTGACCGTCATGGCGTCGACCGTGAGGCCCAGCGGGTGCACCGCCCGCCCCACGCCCGCCACCACGGTGTCGTTCCCCTGGATCACGTGCAGGGTGGTCATGCCGTCGCGCAGCGCGTCCTCGAACACCAGGCTGGAGGGGTCGAGCGAGTCGTACACGTCGAGGAACGGCGCCACCGGCAGGTTCTCGTTGGCGCGGTCCAGCCCCCGGCTGGTGTGCGCCAGGACCATGCCCGGAAAGACGACCTTCCCCTTGGCGTCGATCACCGTGGCGTCGTAGGGCACCTCGACCTTGGGGCCGACCGCGGCGATCACGCCGTCCTTGATCAGCACGGCCCCCTCGGCGAGCTCGGGCCCCTCCACCGGGATCACCCGCCCGCCCTGGACCACCACGGTGCCGCCCGCGAAGGCGGGAGCGCCGCAGGCGAGCGCGAGGGCCAGGGGGAGGAAGGGTCGCGGGAAGCGACCTCTGTGCTCGGAGACCATTACTGCCCCTCCAAGGGAAGAGAGGAACACGGAATATCAACAGCAAATATCAACGAAAACAGGGAACGATCAGTGCCCAACACGGAGCGAGTCAGCGAAGCCATTTCCTGTTTCCACTCTCTGTTTGCTGTTGATATTCCGTGTTCGATCCGGCGGGTGTCCTGCCGGGTCCCTCGACTCTTCGACCGCATCTCAGAAGCCTCGGTCGGGCCCCGGAGCCAGCCGCGAGGGGACCGCGACCTCGGCCGCCGGCAGCTCGCCCGCCACTCGCTCGCCCGAGATCAGGACCGCCAGCGGCCGGCTGGTCGCCGCCAGCGGCGGCCCCGACCACACCACCAGGTCCGCGTCCCGCCCCTCGGCCAGCCGCCCCAGCCGCTCGGCCGCGGCGCCGCCCAGGAGGTCCGCCGCGTCGCCCGTGACCGCGGCCAGGGCCCGCTCGGGCGCGAGCCCGTAGCGCACCGCCAGCAGCGCCTGCCCCCACAGGTCCGCCTCGCCGTCGAGGTCGCCCGCCGTCAGGCAGAAGGGGACGCCCCGCTCGGCCAGCAGGCGCGGCGTGTGCAGCCCGGGGTCCTCGGCCTCGCCGGTGCGCGCGCGGTAGCCCGCCGGCTCGTCGAACAGGGGGCCGTAGATCACCCTCACCTGGCGCGCCGCCAGGAGATCCACCAGGTGGCGGGCCTCGGTCGCCTCCTCCAGCACGGGCGCGAGGCCCGCCTCGGCGGCCAGCCGCAGCGCCGTCTCGATGTCGCCCCGGGTCCGGGCCTGCACCCGCAGGCCCACCTCGCCCGCCAGCACGCGGCGCAGCACGTCCCCGGCGGGTCCCTCCAGCGCGCCCTGCGCGGCCCGGGCGAAGGCCTCCCGGAACACCCACACCGCGCCCATGCGCGTGGTCGGACGGCGGGTGGCGAAGTCGACGCGCCCCCAGGGGCCGCGGTTGGACTGGCCCCGGCGCCAGCTCTCGGGCCCGATCGTCGCCTTGATCGCGGCGGCAGACGCGAGCACCCGCCGCGGACCGGCGGTCTTGAGGAGCGCCCCCCGGCTGCCCACCACGCTGCCTGGACCGGAGGTGACGAACACCGCGGTCACGCCCCGCCGCGCCAGGCGGGCGAAGGTGGGGTCGCGCAGGTCCACCGCGTCGAGCACGCGCAGGTGAGGCACCACCTCGTCTCCGTGCTCGGCCCACGACTCGGGCGTGGTCACTCCGGCGGTCGAGGCGGCGTCGATCAGCCCGGGCGTGAGCTCGGCCCCCGGGATCGCCACCACGCGCGCGCCGGCCGGCAGGGCGGCGGCGTCGTAGCGGCCGACCCCCGAGATCGAGCCGCCCTCCACCACGACCACGCCGTCCTCGATCGGCGGCGAGCCGTCGCCGAGGTGCAGCCGGCCGCGGAGGACCAGCGTCTCCTGCCGGGGCGGCAGCGGCGCCTCCTGCGCGCGCGCCGCGCCCGTGGCGAGGGCGGTCAGCAGGAGCGGCATCAGGAGCCTGGGCGACCGGCGGCGGCGCGTCACGGGCGATCCTCCTGCCGCTCCGCGGCGCTGATCGGGCGGGTGAAGGCCCGCCGGCCGCCCACGTACAAGGCCAGGACCTTCGAGGTCAGGGCCAGCGGCGGCCCGTCCAGGAGCACCACGTCGGCCTCCTTGCCCGCCTCGAGGGTGCCGACCCGGTCGCCGAGGCCGAGGGCCTGGGCCGGGGCGCGGGTGATCGCGTCCAGCGCCGCCCGCGGCTCGAGCCCGTGCGCGACGGCCAGGCAGGCGGTCAGCCGCAGCCCCGCCGCCGGCTGCAGGGGCGCGCCGCTCACGAGCGCCACCCGGGCGCCGGCGGCCGCCGCGGCGGCCGGGCCGGTCAAGGTCTCGGGGGCGCTGCCGTGGACGAAGGGCCCGAAGGCGACCGTCCGCCCCTGCAGGGCGCGCCCCCGCAGGTCCCAGGTGGGGGTGCCCGGGTCGACGTGGAGCAGGGCGCGCAGCCCGAACCGGTCGGAGAGCTCGATCGCCGTGTCGACGTCGAGCCCCGAGGCCACCGCCCACACCGCGGGGGTGGCCCCCCGGGCGAAGCGGCTGAAGGGGTCGGGCGCGTCCAGCTGGGCGTGCGCCGCCGCGATCCGCTCGCGCAGGGCCGCCACCGCGCCCGCGCGGGAGGTCGGCGGCCGCCCGGGCACCAGGGCGTCGGGGCCGAGCGACAGCTTGAGGGGCGCCCCGCCCTCGGGGCGCCACACCGCGCCGGTGGTCTTGACGACCACCCCCTGGCCGCCGACGAGGTTCCGCTCGCCGGGCAGCACCACGGCGGTGGCCACTCCGGCGGCGCGGGCCGCGGCGAAGTCGGGGTGGTCGGGGTCGAGCCCCGCCCGCGGCGAGACGTCGAGCGCGAAGGGGTCCGTCACTTCGTCCCGGTCGCCGACCAGCGACAGGGCGCAGGAGGCGTCGACGAAGGCCGCGACCGCCCAGGCGCGCGGCGCGTCGATGACCCGCGTCCCCTCGGGCAGGTCGACGTCGCGCCCCACGGCGGCGATCTTGCCGTCCGCCAGCAGCACCGTGACGCCCTGCAGCGGCGGCTGATCGGGCGCCACCACCACCTTCCCCGGGCGCAGCGCCACCGGCTGCGCCGTCGCGGGCCCGGCCACCGCCGCGCCGGCGACCGCCCCCAGCAGGGTCAGGATCCTGGCGTCGGCGCGCATTACGACTCCCTCCGGTAGACCACCACGCCGTCCACCAGGACCACGCGCGGGCGCTCGGCGCCCGGCCCCACCAGCGGGTCGGTCGGCTCGAGCACCACGATGTCCGCCTCGTAGCCCGCGGCCACCCGACCGATCCGGTCGGCCACCCCGAGGACCTCGGCCGCGGCGCTGGTGAGGGCTGCCTCGACCTCGGCGGGCGTCAGGGTCCCCGCGTCGCCGGCGCTCCCGGCCGCGGCGGCGTTGGCCGGCAGGGTGGGGATCGCCTCCCACGAGTCGCTGCCGATCGCGAGCGTGACGCCGGCGGCGACGAGCCGCGCCGGGGTGTCGGCCCGGTACTGCTCCGGGAAGAACGAGGGCGTGCGCGACGAGCGCAGGATCGGACCCAGCACCACGGGCACCTCGCGCCGGGCCAGCACCTCGGCGAACCGATACCCCTCGGTGGCGCCCTCCAGGATCAGACGGAAGCCGAACGCCTCCTGCAGGGCGAGGGCGTTGGCGATGTCCTCCACCCGGTGCGCCTCGATCCGCAGGGGGAGCTCGCGGTCGAGCACCCGCACCAGCAGCGCCTTCGTCCGGTCGATCGGCGGCTGATTCGGCTTCTTGGGCCCCTCGTCCTTCTTCTTGTCGCCAGGCTTCGCCTGGGGCTTGGGCTTGCCGCGCCGGCGAGGCGCGAGCTCGGCGGCGCCCTTCCCCTCGCCGCCCTCCTTCTTGGCGAGGGCCTCCACGTACTTCTCGAGGGCCTCGTCGTAGTCGAGCCAGGCGTCGCGGTAGGTGCGCGCCCCCTCGAGCTGCGCCCGCAGGGCGACCGCGTGGGCGGCGCGCGCGGCGGGCCCGGCGGCGCCCAGCCCCAGGCTGGAGCACACCGCCGCCTCCTCGACCACGATCAGGTCCTTCAGGGGGGCGCCGGGCTTGAGCTTGATCAGCGAGGCGACCCCGCACAGGCCAGAGGTGCGGCGGGGGTTGAGCAGCGCCGTGGTCACCCCGGCCGCCAGGGCGCGCTCGATCGCGCGCCGGTCATAGGGGTCGAACGCGTCGAGGGCGCGCCCGTTCGGGTCTGGCTGCCCGAGCGAGGCGAAGGCGTCGATCCGCCCCGCCACGACCCGGCCGCCCTGGGCGTCGATCACCGTCGCCCCCGGGATCGACGGAGCCTGCCGGCCCGGCGCCACGGCGCGCACCTTGCCCCCCGCGACCAGGACGGTCACGGGGCCCGGATACCCCTCCAGGCGCGCGTCCACGATCGCGACGGGCGCCTCCTGCGCGGGCGCCGGGGAGGCCGCGAGCAGCAGGAGGAACAGGGTCGAGCAGGCCAGGATCGAGGGGGGGAGCGGTCTCCGTCTCATGCGCCGTCGGGTCTCCTGGCGGGGGGAGGGAGGGCTAACCCTATGAAGAATCCCGGTTGGGAGCAATGGAGGGCTGGCGCCTCCCGCGGGGCGCCTTGCGCAGCGGGGGCGGGGCGGCGCTGCGGGGGCGCCACGCGGGACTGTTCACCAAGGAGGCGGCAGAGGGCAACACACAGGACGTGCTCACCCACCGAAGGCTGGACGTGCCTGGCAGGGCCTGCAGCGCGGGCGCGACGGCCCGCGGAGGTGTTCGCTAGCTCCCGGCCGCCAGGGTCGCGATCTCCGTCAGCCGGCGCTGCGCGCAGCCGAAGGCGCGGGCGATCTGCGGCAGGGCCAGCGCCTCCCGCGGGCGGCGGGCGAGGTGACTCAGCAGCGCCAGGGGCCGCGGTCGGCCCACCGGGTCGAGGGCGGCGGTCAGGTCGGGCAGCGCCTCCCCGGCGCCGTCGCACACCACCCGCAGGCACAGGAGCGGCACCCCGGCGGCGGCCGCCGCCCGGGCGGCCCAGAAGCTCTCCATTTCGACCACGGCGGCCCCGGCGTAGCGCTCCGCCAGAGCCCGCTTGCTCGCCGGAGTGGTCACGACCCGACCTACCGTTACTCCGACCGCGCCGGTGCGGACGCCGGCTGCCATCAGCGCCTGCACCAGGCCGGGCCCCAGGGCGGTGAGGTCGCTGCTCACCTGGTCGCCCTCGTGGTGGATCCGCGCCAGCAGCAGGGCGTCCCCCGCCTGCAGGCCGCCGTCGAGGCCGCCGGCCACGCCGAGGTGCAGGATGCGCACCGGCCGCAGCTCCGCCAGACGGGCCACCGCCGCCTCGGTCGCCCGGCGGCCGACGCCGCTCCACCCGACGAGGACCTCGCTGGCGCCGCCTCGGCGGGGACGCACCCGCCACAGGCTCCCGGGCGCGGGGGCCTCCACCCGCTCGGCCGTCCCCAGCGCCTTGAGCGACGGCTCCAGCTCCGCCCGCAGCGGAGAGAGCAGGGCCAAGGTCGAGCGGCTCATCGCTCCGCCAGGTACGCCGCCCGCAGCTCGCGTCGCATGACCTTGTTGCTGGCGGTGCGGGGCAGGCGCTCCACCACCCGCACCTCGGCCACCTTGAACAGGGGGTTGAGCTCGGCCTTGATCCGCCGCTGCATCTCGCCGCGCAGCTCCTCGCCCTCCAGCGCCTCGCCCGGCGTGGGCTCCGCGTAGATCACCAGCCGACTGGGGCCGCCGCCCGGGCTCGGCACCGCGATCGCGGCCGCCTGGTGCACGCCGGGCACGCCGCCCACCACCCGCTCGATCTCAGCCGAGCCGACCTTGATCCCGCCCAGGTTCATGGTGTCGTCCACCCGCCCGTGCGCCCTGTAGAAGCCGCCGCCCA
>JAWLGW010000080.1:0-12014 GCA_041690735.1 Planctomycetota bacterium | reverse complement strand
CAGCGTTCGATCGAAATGAGCCTGCCCGGCCGCGGATCGATCGAAACGAAGGCGAGGCTAGGCGTCGTAGGCCAGCGCCGTCACCAGGGCCCGCTCGGCCTCCTCCACGCCCAGGCCCATGCGACGGGCGTAGTCCTCGACCTGGTCCTTGCCCACCTTGCCCACCGCGAAGTAGCGGGCCTCGGGGTGGGCGAAGTACAGGCCCGACACCGAGGCCGGGGGCGTCATGGCGAGGCCCTCGGTGAGCTCCACGCCGGTGGCCGCGGTGGCGTCCAGGAGGGCGAACAGGCGCGGCTTGAGGCCGTGGTCGGGGCAGGCGGGGTAGCCGGGGGCCGGGCGAATGCCGCGGTAGCGCTCGCGGATCAGGTCCTCCTTGGCGTGGGTGCCCACCTGCTCGTAGCCCCAGGCGGCGCGCACCTGCTCGTGGAGCCACTCGGCGCAGGCCTCGGCCAGCCGGTCGGCGAGGGCCTGGACCAGGATCGCCGAGTACTCGTCGTGCTCGGCCCGGAAGCGAGCCGCGGCCTCGGCGGAGCCGTGACCGGCCGTGACCACGAAGGCGCCCACGTGATCGGCGAGGCCGCTCTCCTTCGGGGCCACGTAGTCGGCCAGCGACACGCAGGGGCGCTTGCCGTCGCTGCGCCCCTGCTGCTGGCGGAGCATGGGGAACCGGACGGCCTCGCCCTCCTCGGGGAGCACCACCACGTCGTCCCCCTCGGCGTGGGCCCGGAACAGGCCGTACACGGCCCGGGCCTGCAGCCTGCCTTCCTTCACGATCCGGTCCAGCAGCCGCTGAGCGTCGTCGAACAGCTCCCTGGCCCGGGGGCCGAGCTCGGGCTTGTCGAAGATCGAGGGGTAGGTGCCCTTGAGCTCCCAGGCGGAGAAGAAGGGGGTCCAGTCGATGAACGGCACCAGCTGGGCCAGGGCCGGCTCGAGGGTCACCACGCCCAGGCGCTCGGGCCGGGCCAGGTCCTCGGCCCGCCACTCGATCGGCTGCCGGCGGGCGCGCGCCTCGACGATCGGGACCAGGGGGCGGCTCTGGTCGCGCGCGGCGAAGGCCTGTCGGGCCCGCTCCTGCTCCTCGCGGTTGGCCTGCTGCATGGCCGGCGAGCGCTTGGGGTCGAGGAGCTCGCCCACCACCTCGACCGCCCGGGAGGCGTCGAGGACGTGGACCACGGTGTCGTACTCGGGGGCGATCTTGACCGCCGTGTGGCGCTTGCTGGTGGTGGCGCCGCCGATCAGCAGGGGGAGGGTGAAGCCCTCGCGCCGCAGCTCGCGAGCCACGGCGACCATCTCGTGGAGCGAGGGGGTGATCAGCCCCGACAGGCCGACCATGTCGACGCCCTCGGTCCGGGCGCGCTCCAGGATCTTGTTGGCGGGCACCATGACGCCGAGGTCGACCACGTCGAACCCGTTGCAGCCCAGCACCACGCCGACGATGTTCTTGCCGATGTCGTGGACGTCGCCCTTCACCGTCGCCAGCAGCACCTTGCCGCGGCTGTCGGTCGCCTCGCGCTCCATGTGGGGCGTGATCAGGGCCACCGCCTTCTGCATGACCCGGGCGCTCTTGACCACCTGCGGCAGGAACATCTTGCCCGCCCCGAACAGGTCGCCCACCACGCCCATGCCCTTCATGAGCGGGCCCTCGATGATCTCGAGGGGGTCCTCGTAGACCTTCAGGGCCTCGCCCACGTCCTCCGGCACGAAGCGGTCGATCCCGTGGAGCAGGGCGTGGGCCATCCGCTCGGCCAGCGGCTGCTCGCGCCAGCTCAGGTCCTCCTGCCGCTGCTTGCCCTTGCCGGCCACCTGCTGGGCCAGCTCGGTGAGGCGCTCGCCCGCGTCCGGGCGGCGGTTGAGGATCACGTCCTCGACGCGCGCGCGCAGCTCGGGCTGGATCTCCTCGTACACGGCCAGCTGCCCGGCGTTGACGATCGCCAGGTCGAGGCCGGCCTGGATCGCGTGGTACAGGAAGACCGCGTGCATGGCCTCGCGGACCAGGTCGTTGCCGCGGAACGAGAAGGAGACGTTGCTGATCCCGCCGCTGGTGCGGATCCCCGGGCAGCGCCGCTTCACCTCGCGCACGGCCTCGATGAACGCCACCCCGTAGTCGTCGTGGTCGGCGATCCCGGTGGCCACCGGGAACACGTTGGCGTCGTAGATCACGTCCTCGGCCGGGAAGCCCACCTCCTCGGTGAGGAGGCGGAAGGCCCGCTCGGCGATCTCCACCTTGTGCGGCGTGGTCGCGGCCTGGCCCTCCTCGTCGAAGCCCATGACCACCACGGCCGCGCCGTAGCGGCGCACCAGGCGGGCCTTCTCCAGGAAGGCGGCCTCGCCGTCCTTGAGGCTGATCGAGTTGACGACGCCCTTCCCCTGCAGGCACTTGAGCCCCGCCTCCAGCACCTCCCAGTCGGAGCTGTCGACCATGACCGGCACCGTCGCGATGTCGGGCTCGGCGGCGATCCGGTTGAGGAACCGGGTCATGGACGCCGGCCCGTCGAGGAGCCCCTCGTCCATGTTGACGTCGAGCAGGTTGGCGCCGCCCTCCACCTGCTGGCGGGCGACCTCGACCGCGTCGTCGAACTTGCCGCCCTTGATCAGGCGCAGGAAGCGGCGCGAGCCGGCCACGTTGGTCCGCTCGCCGATCAAGGTCAGGTTGCTGTCGGGCCGGATCGTGTACACGTCGAGCCCGCTGTAGGTCGGCTCGCGGCGCGGCTGGGGCCGCCGCCGCGGCGCCACCCCGCGCACCGCCTCGGCGACGGCGCGGATGTGCTCGGGCAAGGTGCCGCAGCAGCCCCCCGCCAGGTTGAGCCACCCGGCGCGGGCGAGCTCGCCCATGACCTCGGCCAGCGACTCGGGGGTCTCGTCGAAGCCGCCGAACTCGTTGGGGAGGCCCGCGTTGGGGTAGCAGCCGGTCCAGATCGGGGCCAGCTCGGCCAGCTCCTGCACGTGGGGGCGCATCTCCTTGGCGCCCAGCGCGCAGTTGATCGTGACCGCCAGCAGGTCGGCGTGGCTGATCGAGGCCCAGAAGGCGGCCAGGGTCTGGCCGGACAGGATCCGGTTCGAGCCCGCCTGGGTGAAGGTGACCGAGGCGACCACCGGGACCGCCTCGCCCCGCTCCTCGCGCAGCTGATCGATCGCGAACAGGGCCGCCTTGAGGTTGAGGGTGTCGATCGTGGTCTCGGGCAGCAGCAGGTCGACCCCGCCGTCGAGGAGGCCGCGGGCCTGCTCGTAGTAGGTCGCCCGCAGCTCCTCGAAGGTGACCGCCCGGCTGCCGGGGTCGGAGACGTCCTGCGACATGGAGCAGGTGCGGTTGGTGGGGCCGATCGATCCCGCCACCCACCGCCGGGCGCCCGGGTGATCGGCCTCGTACGAGGCCACCGCCTCCCGGGCCAGGCGAGCGGCCTCGAGGTTGAGCTCGTACACCAGGTCCTGCAGGCCGTAGTCCGCCAGGGAGATCGCGTTGGCGCTGAAGGTGTTGGTCTCGATCACGTCCGCGCCGGCGTCGAGGTACTCCCGGTGGACGTCGCGAACCAGCCCGGGGCGGGTGAGCACCAGCAGGTCGTTGAGGTTCAGCAGGTCCGCGTCGTGGTCCTGGAACCGCTCGCCGCGGAAGTCGGGCTCGGTCAGGTCGAAGGCCTGCAGGCGCGTCCCCATGGCGCCGTCGAGCACCACGATCCGCTGGGCGAGCAGCTTCTCGAGGGCCTGACGGCGGGCGGCGAGGGTGTCGGGAGCGGCGGTGGTCGGGGGCATACGGCCTCCAATAGGGAGACCTTAACTTACGGCCGCGACCTCGCGGAGAGGAGCCCCAGCTCTGCTCAGCCGCGCCACTTGGGGCCGAGGGCGGCGTCGACCATGTCCTGGGGGATCTCCATGCTCTTGGCCAGGACCTTGATCATGCGCTGCTCCTTGCCCGTCAGCTTGGCGTCCGAGCGCAGGATCCGCACCACCGCCTTGAAGGCCGCCTTGCGGGCCTCGGGGCTCTGCGGCTTGACGAACTGCGTCAGCTCGCCCTTGTGCACCCGGTCGAGGATCGTCTGGGCCTGGTCCGAGGTCAGGCGCAGGTTCTCGGCGTGCTTCTCGAGGAGCGCGATCTCGCGGTCGTCGAGGACGCCGTCCACCATGGCGGCGAGGGCGAGGTTGGTGAAGTACTGCTCGGGCTGCATGGCTGGCCTCCCCCGCGGCGTGCGCGATCGCGGGGATTATAGGGACGGAGCCCGCCGCGCGCCTCCTCCCCTCCCGGCGCTACTCGGGCCGCGAGGCCGGCCTCAACCAGACTCTGGCTCCAGTGGTAGAGTCGGCCCCGTGGCCATCCTCGAGACGGAGGCGATCGTCCTCCGCAGCATGGACTACTCGGAGACCTCGCTGATCGTGTGGCTGTTCACCCGCGATCACGGGCGGGTCCACGTGATCGCCAAGGGCGCGCGCCGGGCGCGCAGCCCCTTCGAGGGGGCCCTCGAGCCCCTGGTGCGAGGGGAGCTGATCTTCTACCGCAAGCGCGGCGACGGCCTGGACATCGCCAAGGAGTTCGACCCGCGCGACCTCCACCTGGGGCTGCGCCACGACCTGCCGCGGCTGTACCGGGGCCTGTACCTGGCGGAGCTGCTGACCGAGCTGTCCGAGCGGGAGGCGCCCGCGCCCGAGGCGTTCGACGCGGCGGCCCGGGCCCTGGCGGCCTTCGCCCGCGGGGAGGCGGCGCACCTCGACGCGGCGCTGGTGCGGGCCGAGCTCGAGCTGCTCGCGGCCGCGGGCCTGGCCCCCTCCCTCGACCGCTGCGCCTCCTGCGGGGCGCCGGCGGCCGGCGCCGCCGAGGCCGAGGTGGCGTTCGCGCCCAGCGGCGGCGGCGTGCTGTGCCGCGAGCACGCGCGCCGCGCCCCCGACGCGCGCCCCGTGCGGCGCGGCGTGCTGGTGACCCTGGCCGCGCTCGCCCAGGGGGAGCGCGTCGGCGTGGGCCGCGAGGTGGGACAGGCCATGCGCGCGCTGCTCGACCTGTTCGTCCGCACGCACCTGCAGAAGGAGCTGCGCATGAGCCGCTACGTGCGGGGCACCCTCGCCGGCGCCCCGCGCCGCGAAGGGCCGCGCCCGCAGCAGTCGGCGGTGACCGCGGGAGGCAGCCGTGCTTGATCCGAGGATCGTGGTGGTAGCGGCGGCGGCCCTGCTGGGCGTCGCCGGCTGCGGCGGCGCCGAGCCGGCGGGCGACCCGGAGCCGGAGCTGGTGGTCGACCTGGCGCCGATCACCACCCAGACCACCGGCGACCCGCTCGAGGCGCAGGCGCGCGACGCGGCGGCGGCCGAGCGGTACGAGGAGGCGAGCGCCGCGTACGAGACGCTGAGCAAGCGGGCGGCCGACCCCTCGCTGCGGGCCGAGTTCCTGTTCCTCGCCGCCGAGAGCGCCCTCGCCGCCGGGCAGCCCTACCCGGCCTTCGAGCTGTACCAGCGGCTCCTGCGGGAGTACCCCTCCACGCCCCGGTTCACCGCGGTGGTGGAGCGGCTGTACGTGATCGGCCGCCTGTTCTGCCTGGGCAAGGCCGAGCGCAAGTCCTGGCTGGGGATCGCCACCGAGGACCGTGAGTTCGGGATCCAGGTCCTGCGCCGGTTCATCGAGGCGCGCGAGCGCCACCCCCGGGCGGACGACGCCCTGCACGCGATCGCCCTGGCGCGCCTCGACATGCACGAGTGGGAGGAGGCGATCGACGCCTGGGAGCGGCTGGCGCGCGAGTACCCCGACAGCGAGTGGGCTCAGACCGCGGAGTACCGGGCCGCCCTGACCCTGCTCGAGATGTCGGACGGGGCCCGCTACGACAAGATCCCCCTCGAGGCGGGGCGCCGGCGGCTGGTGCGCTACCTGCAGCGCCACCCCAAGGGGAACCACGCCAAGGAGGCGGAGGAGAAGCTGCGGGAGGTGGAGGAGGCCCTGGCCCGGCAGAAGCTGGACGTGGTCCACTTCTACCTGCGCCGCGACGAGGTCTACTCGGCCGACGTGTACCTCGCCGCGATCCTGCGCGAGTACCCCGGCACCGAGGCGGCCTCCGAGGCCAAGACGCTGCGCGACAAGCTGCCGCGGGTCTCGCCGCCTCCGCCGCCGCCCGACCCGGGGGGACCCGGCGCCGTGCTGGACGAGGAGGAGCGGCAGGATCGGGTGCGCGAGGCGGCGCCCCCCGTCGACGACTCGTGGTGACCGACGACTCGTGGTGATCGGCGGCTCGTGGTGATCGGCGGCTCGCGGTGAGGCGAACGGCGGGCGCGGTCCTGCTGGCGGCGCTGACGCTCGGCGGCTGCTACTCGATCGGGTACGTCCCCGATCCTGCGCTCGGGCCGGGCCTGCTGGCGGTGCCGATCTTCGAGAACCGCACCCTGCGGCGACACCTGGAGCACCAGCTCACGCGCGACGTGCGCCGCGAGGTCCTCGAGACCACGCCCCTCCACCTGGCCCGCGCCGAGCCGGGGGTGCCCCTGCTGCGGGGGAGCATCGTGCGGCTCGTGGAGGGGCCGATCGTGGTGGACGGCCGCTCGCAGCTGATCGTCAGCAGCGTGCGGGTGACGGTGGTGTTCGGGGTGTACGCCGGCGAGCGCCTGCTGGTGGGCGTGGACGTGGACGGCGACGGCGACCCCGACCTGCCCCACGAGGTGGTGGGGTACGCCGAGTTCGCGACGCCCCGGGGCGAGACGGTCGAGACCGCGACCGACGAGGCGCTGCGCGACGTGGCGGAGATGATCGCGCTCCGCCTGCAGGCCCGCGAGGACGATCACCTCGAGGACAACGACACCCCCGAGCAGGCCGCCTTCCTCGCCCCCGGGGTCCAGTCGGCGCTGATCCAGCGCGACGCAGAGTGGTTCTCGGCCCAGGTGCCGCCCCGCCACGCCCTGGCGGTGACGCTGCTGGGCGAGGCGCCAGGCCTGCGGCTGCGCGGCGCCCGCCGCCAGGCGCCCGGAGCCGACGCGGCCGACGCCGTCCTCGACGGCGGCCGCGGGGTGTGGTTCCTCGGCGGGAGCCAGCCGAGCGAGGTCCTGATCGAGGTGGTGGGGGAGGACCGCGGCGCCCATTACCAGCTCCTGGTCGAGGCGCCCAGCGACGACTGGCTGGAGCCCAACGACCGCCCGGGCGAGGCGACCCTCCTCGAGCCGGGGCGCCCCCTGCGCCTCCTGCAGCGCGACGAGGACTGGTTCCGGATCGAGGTGCCCGCCGGCCGCAGCCTGCGGGTCGCGATCGAGGCGGAGGGGGGCGAGGTCGACCTCGTCCTCACCGACGCCGACGGGCTCCCCCTGCGTGGCGCCGAGCAGCAGGGGCCGCGGGCCGCCCGGCTGGCCGCCGCCGCCGAGCCGCGGAGCGTGCGCGCGCGGGTCAGCGGGGACGGCGCGGGCGCCCGCTACCGGATCGAGGCGGCGCTGGAGTGAGGCGCGGCACGACCGTCGGGCGGGTAGGATCGGCCCCCTCATGAGCGACGCCCCGCTCCACTACCGCCGCACGATCCGCCGCCTGGTGCGGTTCGCCGTGATCGGGATCGCGGCCGGCCTGATCCTGGGGGTGGCCTGGACCGAGGTCCGCAAGGGGCTGCGCTACGGCGACACCGCGGCGGCGGTGGCGGTCGGCGACAAGGAGGCGGTGCAGCTCCCGCCAGGCCTGATGTTCGAGGTGGGGCTCGACTTCAAGATCGCCCACGGCCACGCGATCCTGGTCGCCGGGGTGCTGCCCCTGTGCTTCGCCCTGGCGCTCCACCTGACGCGGGTCTACGGGGGCCGGGAGATCAAGCCCGGCGCCCTGGCTTGGTTCACGTGGCTGTACCTGCCGGGCGCCGCGGGGGCCCTGACCCTCATGCTCTACAAGGGGGTCGCCCAGTACGCGGCGGTGCGGCAGGCGCTGGTCGAGGAGCGGGCGATCGACCTGCTCGCGATCGATCAGGCGCTGTTCCTGGGCAGCCGGGCGGTGCGGGCGGCGGCCTACGGGACCAGCCACTCGGCCATGGCGATCGGCGCCTTCGTGCTGCTGGTCGCCCTGTGGCGCTCGGCGGGCGCGATCGGGGCGGAGCAGTCGCGGGCGTAGCCGCAACCGTCCGGATCGACGCTCCGCGGGTAGCATCGCTCTCCATGGCTCAGGTCCAGGTCGCCAAGCGGCAGCTCAACCTCAAGATCGCCTACTACGGCGCCCCCGGCGCCGGCAAGGCCACCACCCTGCGCGCGCTCGAGGAGGCGGTGCCGCCGCCCCGCGGTCGCGTGAGCCGGATCGAGCTCGACGCCGAGGCGGCGCTGCGGTTCGAGTGTCAGCCGGGCTGGCTGGAGACGGTGAAGGGCCTGCGGGTGACCCTGCAGCTGTTCAGCGTCCCGGGCGACCGCTGGCGGGAGACTCACCCCCACGGCCTGGTGCTGCAGGGCGCCGACGCGGTCGTGTTCGTGGTCGACTCCCGCCCGGCCGGCCTCGAGGCGGCGCGGGCCGCCTGGGCCGAGCTGGAGGCCAACCTCGCCCGGCACGACCAGCCCCTGGCGGAGCTGCCGGTGGTGTTCCAGTGGAACCGCCGCGACGCCGAGGACGCGCTCAGCGTCGGGGCGCTCCTGGACGCGTTCGGCCGGCCAGAGGCCATCGGCAAGGAGACGGTCGCCTGCCGCGGTCTGGGCGTGATCGAGCCGGTCCGCGCGGCGGCCGAGGCCGTCACCGACGAGCTGCGCAGCAAGCTGGAGCTGTAACGCTCAGGCGAGCGAGCCGCCCGCTCGCGACCGGTAAGCCCGCCACAAGACCGCCGCCAGGGCGCCGTTCGCGAGGCCGGCGCCGATCAGCGCGACCCAGCCCAGGGGCGTCACCTGCTCGCTGATCGCCAGGTAGGTCCAGTCGGTCAGCACGTCGCACAGGCGCACGCCAGCGACCGCAGCCAGCCAGCCCGGATCCCTCCGCCAGCGCCACAGGGCCAGCGCCTGCACCAGGGCGAAGCCCGCCCACTGGGCGCCGGTGCGCAGGAAGAAGGGAGGCGCGGGCGACGGCGGCCCGCTGTCGTGGAGGAGGCGGAACCACACCTCGGGCAGCCCGAAGGTGACGACCACCAGCCCGAGGTCGAACAGGAGCAGCCCCAACAGCAGCGCGCCCACCCCGGGCTCCCGGGGGCGCGCGGGCGCAGCGGCCGGGGCGGGTGTCACCGACACCTTAGTCGTCGTCGGTGGACGAGATGCGCTCGCGATACCGCTCGATCAGGCGGCCCCACCGGCCGGGCGGGGGACGGTTGCCGGCGTTGGACGCGTCCTGGTGCAGCTTGCTCGGCAGGGTGCCCCAGCGGCCCGAGGCGCCGTTCGCGCCCTGCGGGTCGCCGGCGCCGCCCTCGGGCGGGCGCTGCTGCTCGGCGCGCTGGCGGTCCTCGCTCTTCTGGTCCTGCTGCTGCTTCTGCTGCTGCTGTTGCTTCTGCTGCGCCTGACGCTGCTTCTCCTGCTCCTTCTCGCGCTGCTGCTGCTGTTGGTCCTTCTGCTGCTGCTGCTGCTGCTTCTGCTGCTGCTTCTGCTGGTCTTGCTGCTGCTGCTGCTGCTGTTGCTGCTGCTGCTGCTGCTGCTCCTCCTCGACCTTCTTGATCAGCTGCTCGAGGGCGGAGCTGGTCTTGTCCTCGAAGCGCATGGCCTCGACGATCTTCTTCTGCTCCTCCTGCGTGAAGGCGCCGGTCTCGGCCTCGATCAGCTTGCCCTCGACCTCGTTCATGAGCTCGAGGATCTCCTCGAGGGGGTTGTCGAGGAGGCCGGGGCCCTGGCCCTCACCGCCTTGACCGGGGGCCTGCCCCTCGCCCTGGCGCTCCTCCGCCTTCTTCCACTCCTCCTCGGCCTTCTCCCTGTCGCCCTTGGTGTCTGCCAGGGCCGCCGGAGCGCCCAGCAGGAGGGCGCACGCCAGCGCGCCGATTCCCGTAGCCATGCTGCTCAGCTTGCCGAACCGCCTCATTGGTCCTCCTCCTGCTGCTCGCCCTCGTCGCCCTGTCCGTCGCCGTCCCCCTGCTCGTCGCCGGCCGGCTGCTGCGCCGCCTGCGCCTGCTCCGTCAGCGCCTCGTTGAGCTGCGACAGCAGGTCTCGAATGTTCCCCTGAGCCGCGGTCACCCGGCTCAGGATCCGCTGCTGCACCCGGTTGAGCTCGGTGGCCCCCGAGGCCTTGAGGGCGTCGTACAGGTTGCGGGTGCGGCCGTTCACGTCCTGCTGCATCTCGCGCAGCATCTTGAGCTCCGCCAGCGGCGGCACCAGCCGGCGGGCCTGCGGCCCCTGCTGGCCCTGCTGCTGCTGACCCTGCTGCTGCTGCTCCTCCTCCTCGCGCCGCTTCAGCTCGCGGTCGAGGGCCTTGCGCAGGCTGGTCAGCCGCTCCAGGACGTCGCGCTGCAGGCTCTGGGTGTCGCCGCCCGGATCGAAGCCCTTGAGGCGGGCCTGAATGTCCTGCAGGTCGATCCGGGCCGACTCCATTTGGTAGGCATACACCACCGCCCGCTCGGCGGCGAGCATGTCCTCGACCTTCTTCGCCTCCTGCTCGACCCGCTCCTCCACCTTGGCCAGGGTCAGCAGGTCGCGCTTGTGGCGGCGGGAGAGGGCGCCCTGCTCCAGGCGGACGGCGTCCACCGCGCGGGTGCGCTTGTTCACCTCCTCCTGGATCCGGATCGACTCGTCGAGCATCTCGCGCATGGAGTACAGCTCCTCCTCTTGCTGGAGCTGCGCGTACTCCTGCTCCTTCTGCTCGAGCTCCTCCCGCGTCTGCTCCAGCTCGTGCAGCGCCTGCTCCTGGTCCTCCTCGGCCTGCTGCTGCTGCTGCTCCATGTTCTGGGCGGCCTGCTGCTGGCTCTGCGAGGCCTGCTCCGCCTTGCGGGCCGCCCGCTGCCGGGCCTCCGCCTCGTCGGCGTCCGCCTGCTGGGCCGACTTCTCCAGCTTCTCGGCCAGCTCCTCGGTCTCCTTCTGCAGCTCCTCCTGCTTCTTGCGCAGGGCCGCGAGGTCCCGCTCCTGCAGGCGCTTGAGCATGCGCTGCCGCTCCTGGTCGAGCTGCTCCTCGGCCTTGGCCAGCTCCTGCTCGGCGCCCTGCTGGGACTTCTGGGCGCCGCCCGCGTCGTTGCGCTCCAGCTGCTCGGCGGCCTTCTGCATCTGCTTGCCCGACTCGGCCAGGGCCTGGGCGGCCTGCTCGGCCTGCTTCGACGCCTCGCCCTCGGTCTGCTTGCGCTTCTTGGCCAGGTCCTTGAGCTGCTTCTCGAGCTGCTTCAGCTCCTCCTTCAGCTGCTCCTGCGCCAGCGCCTTGCGCTGCGCGTCGGTGCGGCCCTGCATCTCCTGCAGCCGCTTCTCCACCGCCTCCCGGGCCTGCTTGATCTGCTCCTCGGCGGACGCGCTGGAGCGCTGGCCGGCCTGGGCCTGCTGCGCGGCCGACTCGCTCTGCTGGGCGCGGCTCCCCTCGCTGAAGGCCTGCTGGGCCTTCATGGCCTCCTGGGCGGCCTTCGCCATGGACTCGGCGGCCTGGCGCAGCTCGGCGGCGTCCCGCTCGCCGGTGGTCCCCTGCGCCTCGCGCGCCAGCGCCTCCAGCTCCTGCGACAGCCCCGCCGCTCGCTCGGCGACGTCCATCTCCTGGGCCGAAGCCTGACGGAGCTGCGGCTTGGCCGCCTCGGTCAGCGCCTGGCGCGCCCTGGCCAGCTCCTGGCGGGCCTTGGCCAGCTCCGCCTGAGCCTGCTGCTGGGCCTGCTTGGCCTCCCCGCTGCTCGCGGGCTGCTGGGCGGCCTGCTCCAGCGCCTCCTCGGCCTTCTTCATGGCCCGCTGGGCGTCGCCGACGGCCGAGCGGGCCTCGGCCGTCTTGGCGCGCGCCTCCCGCGGCAACTCCTTGGCGGCCTCGGCCTGCGCCAGGGCCTTCTCGACCTGCTCCGCCTGCCGCGCTGCCTTGGCCTGCTCCTGGGCGAGAGCCTTCGCCTCACGAGCCTGCTGGCCCTGCTCGCCTTGCTGGCCGTGCTGGCCCTGCTGGCCCTGCTCGCCCTGCTCGCCCTGCTGGCCCTGCTGGCCCTGCTGGCCCTGCTGGCCCTGCTGGCCCTGCTGGCCCTGCTGGCCCA
>JAWLGW010000079.1:0-12249 GCA_041690735.1 Planctomycetota bacterium | reverse complement strand
TTTGGGGATGCTGGTGTTACTCGGCGCGACAGCTTCGGCCCACGAGGTGGGCGCGCAGCTGCGCCTGGACGAGGGTGGCCCCTCGGCGACCGGGTGGGCGCCCACCAGGCCCCCCTCGACCACCCGCTCGAACGCGTCGTCCTCCTCCTCCAGGGCGCCCAGGAGCTGGAAGGGGCTCGCCTCCAGGGCGCCGAACGGCGCGTGCAGCGCCTCGGCCAGGGTGTCCAGGTGCTCGGCCAGGCGGGCCAGCTCGTCGAGGGTCGCCTCCTCGGCGTGGTCCGGCGGCAGCTCCCCCTCGAGGGTCCGGGCCAGCGCCTGGACCACGTCGCGTTTGTTGGTGTGCCGGCTGTGCAGCTCGAGGCAGGAGGCCTCCAGGCCGACCTCGGCCAGGCGGCTGCGCACCACCTCCAGGGCGGCCATCTTCTCGCTCACGAACAGGACGGTGCGGCCCTTCCCCAGCTGCTCGGCGATGATGTTGGTGATCGTCTGCGACTTGCCCGTGCCGGGCGGCCCCTCGAGCACCAGGTCCTCCCCCCGCAGGGCGGAGTCGATCGCCTCGCGCTGGCTGGCGTCGGCGTCGAGCACGCTGAACACCTCGCCGGGAGGTCGCGCGTCCGGCGGCTCGGCGGGGTCGGCCAGAGGGGGCGCCGCCTTCAGGTCGCCCAGCAGGCGGCGGATCAGCGGGTGGCCCAGGGCGCGCTCCCGGTGCTGGCCGAGGTCCTGGTAGATCACGAACTTGGTGAACGAGAACAGCCCCAGCGCGGCCTCCTGCGTCACCCTCCAGCGGGGGATCCCGGCGACCTTGGCGGCCAGGTCCTCGAACACCCCATCGGGATCGATCTCCTCCACGTCCGGGGGGAGGGCGGCGAGGGCGATCCCTTGCTCCTGCTCCAGCTTGTAGGCGAGCGCCGGGTTGAGGAGGGGCTCCTCTCCCGTCGCCTGCAGCTTGAACTTGCTGCGCACCGAGCGGCGGGTCAGCTCCACCGGGACCAGCAGGAGCGGCGCCCGGTTGACCTCGTCCTGTCCGCGCTCGCACCACTCCAGGAACCCCAGGGCCAGGAACAGCGAGCCGAAGCCTTGCTCCTCGAGGGTGGTGGCGGCGCGGCGGGAGATCGCGACCAGGTTCTTCTCGAGGTCCGCGGCGGCGAGGTCGGTTTGGAGGGAGCGGTCGCGCTGGCGCTCGGGGAGCTCCTCGCGGGGAATCCGCCGGTAGGTGGCGCTGTCCTCGATCGCCGACCGATCCACCCCGGTCGCGGGCGGCAGCGCGTGGGGCGAGGCGGCGGTGCCCGGCGCGCCGGGGCGGGCGAAGCGGGCGCTGATCAGGGCGTGGCTGCCGCCGCAGCTGGCGCACCGGCCCAGCTCCTCCCAGCACTCGGCGTGGTGGCGCGACAGGCAGCCGTTGCAGGCGGCGCTCTCCTCCTCGGGCTGGACCGGCTCGTGGCAGAAGGGGCACCGGTTGGGGGCGGCCGACTTGAAGGCGATCCCCAGCGCCTCCGCGGAGGTCGGCGCGGCCGGCGCCGGCTGGCGCGCCGGGCGGCACAGCTGAGGGGGCAGGGGCAGGAAGTCCACCGCCTTGCGCTCCACGGCCACGATCCGGAACAGCTCGCTGGGCACCTCGTCCACCACCCGGATCGTGGTCCGCCGGGTGGGGCGGAAGTGGAGCAGGCGATTGCGGCGGGTCAGGTCGAGGAGCTTGAGCCGTCGCTCCTCGAGGGCGCGCGCGATCGGGTCGTCCGCCGGGGGCGGAGGGGGGCTCGGCGCGGTGAGGTCGGGTTCCATTTCGCCGAGAGTATGAGCGACGCGCTGGCCGCGCGCGACCTACTTGCGTGAGCGGCGGACCTTGGCGATCAGGCACCCCGGGGCGTCAGTCGCCGCCACCTGGGGCGCGCGCTCCGTGACGACGGCGTCCAGCGCCTCGAGCAGGTAGCGGTTCCGCGGAGCCGGCAGGCGGTAGTTGATCCCGAACTGGTCGTCCACCGCGCCTCGATAAGCGAGCCCCGCGGGCGTGACCACGAAGGCGTCGGCGGTGCGCTCGGCGCCCAGGGCCTCGGTGAGCGCGTAGTCAGGGTCGCGGGTGATCCGGAAGCTCCACCCCATACGGTCCGCCTTGGCGCGCAGCTCCGCCTCGCTGTCCTGGATCGCGGGGTCCACCACCAGGAAGGCGGCGCCCCGCTCGGCGCAGGCCCGGGACAGGTCCTCCAGCAAGGGCGCGTAGGCCTTGCTCACCGGGCACCCCAGGGTGGTGAACACCACCACCAGGGCGGGCGCGTCGCCCCGCTGCTCGCGCAGGCTGCCGGGGCGCCCGGTGAGGTCGACGAAGGCGGCGTCGGGGACCGGCTGCCCGATCCCGGCGTCCTCTGGCCGGGGAAGCGGCTCAGGGCCGAGGCGCACGTATTCGGGGCCCGCGGTGCGCTCCCGGCGCCCCTCGCGCTCCTCCGCGGCCTCGCGCTCCGTGAGGGGCGGATCGTCTCGCTCGCACGGAGGCGCCACGGGATCGGACGCACAGCCGACCAGCAGGCTCCCGATCGCCAGCAGGAGGCCTCGGGTCACTTCCCCGACCCTCCCTCCTGCGCCCGCTCCCAGGCGGCGCGGTCGGCGTCGGTCGGATCGAGCAGGTCCATGTAGCCGATCATCATCTCGTCCCAGGTCTGCTCGCCGAACCGGACCACGCGGGCGGGGTCGGGGTTGGCCGGGTTGTCGGCGGAGTTGTCGTAGCTGGCGACCCCGATCATGCGCGACCCCTTGGGCACGTACAGCGGCTCCGCCAGGCGGTAGGTGTTCTGCCAGTTGAAGTCGTAGCGGGGAATGTCGAGCAGGGCCCGTGAGGTGCCATCCGGGTAGCGGAGCAGGTAGCGGAAGCTCTTGCCGCGCAGGTGCATGTGGGGGAGGAGCCCCGTCAGCAGCGCGTCCTGGCGGAAGTCGTACTGCGCCCGGACCACGTGGTCCTTGGCGCCCGGCGGGATCGCGAACCGGACCTCGAACAGGGCCTTGGTCTGGACGCGTCGCGTGATCCGCTCGTCCTTCCCCGCGAACTTGAGCGCCAGGCTGGGCCGGTCGCGGCGCTCCTCGCCGTCGGGCGTGTAGTGGATCTGGAACCGCAGGGTCGCCCCGCGGGGGAGCCACTTGCCGCTCCCCTCGGGGAAGGGCTCCACCGACTCGCCGGGCAGCATGCTGGCGAAGTAGCCCTGCAGCCCGCCCTGCACCCGCGGCGAGGCGCGGCGGTCGGGGTAGACCACGAACACCAGCACGTGGTGCACGACCGAGGGGGCGGTGACCTTGATCTCCATGGCGCGGACCCACTTGTCCTCGCCGAAGTCGGTCGGCACCTCGAAGTACTGGTAGTCGACCACCCCGGTGGCCGGCACCGTGACCTCGCGCGGGATCTGGACCACCGCGTCGGGGACGCCGATTCGCCAGGCGCTGGCGTCGGGGAAGCGCGCCGGCGGCGGCGCCGCGGCGGGGTCGCCAGCGGGGACGCCGGCCGCGATCCAGTCCAGGAGCGTTCGGCGCTCGGCGGCGGGCAGGGTGCGGTCGTTGCTGAAGTGGGGACCGACCTCGGGGTTGGCGTGCCAGGGCGGCATGCGGCGGTTCTCCACCACCTCCTCGATCATGGCGGAGTTGCCGGCCGCGTCCTCGTAGGTGAGCAGGGAGAAGGGGCCGATCGCTCCCGGCCGGTGACAGACCTGGCACCGCCGCTGCAGGATCGGCGCCACGTGCTCGTAGTAGCTGGGCGCCGAGGTCTCGGGGGGGGAACCCTCGTCCGCGCGCGCCGAAGCGCCCGCCAGCAGCAGCGCCGCGATCGCCAAGCTCCGCCTCATGGACCCCTCCTCCGCCCGTCTCTCGCGCGCGATCGGGAATGGCTGCTCGTCCTCTTCGAGCGCAGGGCGGGCGACCCAAAGCAGTCTGTTCTTCACTCGGTCGCGGCGCTGCGCTCCACCGCTGGATCGCATTCTTACCATCTATCCCGGATTTCACGCGAATCCGGCGCTGCCAATCAGCGCTTCACACCAGAGGCAGCGCCGGATTCGCGAGAAATTCGGGCTAACACCCGCGAGACGAGCTGACAGGCCGTCGCGCCGCGCTGCGTCGAAGGAGGGCGCGGGCACGACGCCCGCTGTGGAGCGACCCGTGAGGAACGCCTTCTTGATCGGACGACGCCTGTATCTACGGCCCCTCGAGTTGGAGGACGCCGATCTGGTGCGCGGCTGGCTCAACGACCCCGAGGTCCGCAGGTTCCTGCGGATCAACGCGCCGCTCAACCGTCTGGCCGAGGAGGCCTTCATCCGCGGCCTGACGGAGCGACGCAGCACCCTGGAGCGCGTGCTGGTCGTCGTCCTGCGGGAGGGGGAGCGGCCGATCGGCACGGTCGGCCTGCACGACGTGGCGCCCGCCTGCGAGCGCACCGCCACGGTCGGGATCGCCATCGGCGAGAAGGACTGCTGGGGGCAGGGCTACGGGGCCGAGGCGCTGGGGTTGCTCCTCGAGCACGCCTTCGACGAGCTCAACCTCCACCGGGTGGGGTTGACGGTGTATGCCCACAACCCCCGCGCGCTCGCCTGCTACGAGAAGCTGGGGTTCGTGCGGGAGGGCGCCTGGCGCGAGGCCCACTTCGTGGACGGGCGCTACGTCGACGAGGTGCTCATGGGGATCCTCGCCCGGGAGTGGCGCGAGCGGCGCGCCTGAGCGTCGGGCTCGGACTCGGGAGGCTGTCGCAAGACGCAGCGGCAGCTCATTCGTGCCCGTGCCCGTGCCCGTGCCCGTGCCCGAAACCTCGCGGGCACGGGCACGCAAGAGAGGTGAGTTCCTCTCTATTGCGACAGCCTCGGGGGGCGAAGCCCCCCGCACATCACTCGATCGTGCAGATGGCGGAGGGGCGCTTGATCCGCAGCACCAGGCACTCGTACACCCGGAAGGGGTAGTCCTGGTCCTGCTCGCCCAGGAAGGTGACGGTGAGGTCCTCGGCCACCGCGATGTCGAAGTTCTGGTCGCCGGTCGACAGGAGGACCGCCTTGCCGTCGGGGATCACCGGCGAGGTGTACACGCCGTCGTCGCACAGGCGCAGGATCGGGTCGACCTCGGGGGCGAACTGGCCCTCGCGCTGACGGATCAGGCGGGAGTAGTCCTTGGCCGACACGGCCAGGGCGAAGGGGCGGTGGTGGTTCTGGGACAGGAGGAGCTCCGTCGCCTGGACCACGTCCTGGTACGCCTGACCGAACTTGCTCCAGTCGCCGCGCTCCACCTTGCTGCGCCCCTCGGCGTTGAGGAGCCCAGCGATCTGAAACCGCGGCTCGCCGTTGAACAGGAGCCGGTCCTCCCGGTCGGCGACGAAGTGGGCGGCGCGGATGGCGCGGCTGGCGTCGATCGGCGCGCCGAGCTTCTTGGAGAGCTCGACCTCGCGCCAGTGGAGGATGAAGTCCTTGTAGAGCACCGGGACCCGCACGTAGGTCTCGCCGGTGGCCACGATCGGCTCGGGGTCGCCGCGGCCGATCAGGTCGATCTCGGCGTCACGGTCGGGGCCATAGCTCTCCAGCCGCACGCTCTCGATCCCCGCGCCCAGGGGCCCGTAGATGCCGAGCAACCGGCGGGCGACCAGGGTGCGGCGCGCCTCCCGAATGATCTCGGCCTTGAGGTGGGCCCACTGCTCGTCGTTGAGGGGGTTCACGTTTCCGCTCATGGTCTTCGCTTTCTAGGGCGCGCGCGGCGGCGGAGCGCTCCCGCAGGTGGATCGTGTTCAGTAGGGCCGCAGGGTGCCCACGGTCGTGCCCGGCGGGAGTCCGCCCGCGGAGCCGAGGGGCGGGAGCGGCGCCCGCAGCTCGCCGAGGGAGGTCGTGCGCGGCTGGGCCGGACGGAGGGAGCCCACGCTGAGGCTGGGGCTGGGCGACGGCGCGCCTGCGGCGCCGCCGCTGAGGGGCGGGCGGTCGCGCAGGCCCTGCATGGCCTGCACGTGCTCGTCCTCCTCCTCGTACAGGTGCTCGATCAGCATCTGCCGCGTCTCGGCCGCCATGTTGGCGTCGCCGGCGATCTGCTTGAGGATCGGGGCGTGCTCGGCCTTGAGGCGGGCCAGGTCGGCGATCGCGGCCTCGAGCTCGTCGCGGGTCGGATTCATCCGCTTCCTCCTCGTCGAGGCGCGAGTCTCGGGGAGGGCCGCGCGGGGGTCAACCGGGGCGGCTGAGATTGAGAATCGTTCTCGGCGGCTTGCTACCATGCGCGCCAAACTCACGACGGGAGCGAGCGATGGCCAAGCAGCGGCTCATGGGACAGCGGGCCCTGGTGACCGGCGCCAGCAGCGGGATCGGCAAGGAGCTCGCCCGGCGGCTGGCTCGCGAGGGCGCCAACCTGGTGCTGACCGCCCGCCGCAAGGAGCGGCTGGAGGAGCTGGCCCGGGAGCTCGAGAGCGCTCACGGGGTGAAGGTCGCGGTGGAGGCCCTCGACCTCATGGCGCCCGACGCGGCCAGGCGGCTGTACGAGCGCACCGAGGGGCAGGGGCTGGCGATCGACCTGCTGATCAACAACGCCGGCTTCGGCGACTACGACGACTTCCTGGCCGCCCCCTGGGAGCGGTACGCCGGCATGATCCAGGTGAACGTCACCGCGCTGACCGAGCTGTGCCGCCTGTTCTTGCCCCGCATGGTCGAGCGCAGCGCGGGCTACGTCATGAACGTGGCCTCCATGGGCGCCTACATCCCGACGCCACACTTCGCGGTCTACACGGCGACCAAGGCCTACGTGCGCAACTTCACCGAGGCGCTCGACTACGAGCTCAAGGGCACCGGCGTGCGGGCGATCTCGGTGTGCCCGGGCGGCACCAAGACCGAGTTCCTCGACGCCGCCAATCAGAAGCTCAAGAGCTCGGGCGAGGCCGCCATGATGACCGCCGAGCGGTGCGCCGACATCGCGGTGCGCGCCATGCTGCGCGGGCGGCGGAACATCGTCACCGGCTTCCTCAACGCCCTGTCGGTGTTCCTCATGCGCTTCCTCCCCCGCTGCTGGCTGCCGGGGATCGCCGCCGTCAGCATGAGCACCGCCGTGGAGAAGGGCGACCGGAGCGCCCTGCCAGCGAGCCCCGCGCCCGCGGCCCTGCCCGCGCCCGCAGCCGAGCAGGTCGCCGAGGTCAAGGCGGAGGGGGAGAGCTCCGGCGCCGGCGCCTGAGGCGCACCGCCGCGACGACCAGACCCGTCAGCGCGCCGAGGTACAGCCCGGCGTGCATCCCCCATACGCGGAGGAAGGCTTTCTGTGCGGCGGGTTCGACCAGGCCGTCCAGGTCGCGGTGCAGCCCCAGCGGGTCGAGGGGCGCGGCCAGGGCGCCCGCCGCTTCGCCCAGGAGCGCGGCTCCCAGCAGCCACGGCAGGGTCACACGCAGCACCGCCGCCGCCGGCAGCGGCGGCCGCTCCGGACGGGGCTGATTCGTGAGGAGCAGCACGCCCCCGGCGACCAGGCCCGCCACGAAGCCCGCCTGCGCCCCCAGCGCCGCCGCCCGCCAGGCGAGGCCGGAGCCGGCGTCGAGGCCCTTGCCGTATACGAAGTACTCCGGCGACACCCGCACCGACACCTGATCGAGCGCGCCGCCGAGCGCGGCGCCCAGCGCCCCGCAGACGAGCAGGAAGGCGTACTCCCGCGCCCGCCGCGCCTCCCCGCCATGCCGCCACCGGTCCCAGCTCGCGAGGAGCGCGAGCACCGCGAGGAGCAGGAGCAAGCGCGACCAGAAGGGGAGCTCGGGCATGGGAGGACCGATCGTCGCTCCGGACCCTGCTCTACCGATACCGCTCACCCACGGCGTAGCGGCGCACCGCGATCGCGCGGGTGCGACTGCCCGGGGCGGGGGGAGCGAGGACGCTCGCCAGGGGCTCCTGCGCGGCGCGGCGGCGCAGGCGCCCCAGCGTCGCCTCGTCGAGGTCGAAGGCCGCGGCGACCGCGACGTCCACCTCCTGCTCGAGCGCCGGCAGATCCTCGGTCGCGCGGCGCGTCGCCTTCTCCGCGGCGCGACCGAGGGCGCCCAGGCGCTCGACGGCTGCGGCGTCCTCCAGCAGCGGCGCCGGGACGGGGAAGGCGTCGATCACGCCCGCGTACAGCGTCGCGCGGTGGGAGCCGGCCAGGGCGCCGGCCCGCAGGAGCAGGAACGCGTAGACCCGCAGGGGGAGCGAGTTGATCAGGGCGGCCAGGGCCCAGGGGCCGTCGGGGCCCTGGTCGAGGAGCGTGCCCGGCGCCCGGACCACCATGACGGTGTTGCGGGCCACGAAGGGCGGGTCCCCCTCGTCCACCGCGGCCATGGGGGTGAGGGCGATCCGCGGCACGAGCACCTTGGGGGCGGCGAAGAAGGCCTCGCTCTTGGGGTCGGAGATCGCCTCGGGGCGGTAGTCGAGCCACCGCCCGCCCGACTCGATCCGCCAGGGGCGCACCTCGCGCCCGTCGAGGAGGGGGCGCGGGTCGCGGAAGTGAGGTGGGGGCTCCCCCTCGGCGATCAGCGCCGCGGCGCCGGTGCGGGTGCGGATCGCCAGGCCGTAGCCCGCCTTCAGCGGAGTCGGCGCGGCCCGCAGGCGCTGCAGGAAGGAGAGGTCCTCGCGCCGCACCAGCGGCGGCCAGCGCCCGCCGACGGCCAGCGACAGCCAGCGCGTCTGGCGGACGCGGCTCCACGCCACGTCGAGGTCGCCGCGCGCTCCCCAGCGCCCGCTCCCCAGCCGGACGCTGTGGGCCCGGCGCGGCGGATCGTCGCGGACGACCAGCAGGCAAGGGATCACCGCCGCGTCGGCGAACAGCCCGGGAGCCCACTCCAGGGTGACCACCGCCTCGACCGTGCGCTCGGCCAGGAGCGCCCGCAGCCCGGTGCAGGCGCGGGCCTCGAGCAGGCCCTGAGGGACCACCAGGCCCAGGCGGCCTCCCGGTCGCAGCCAGCGCAGGGCCCGCAGCACGAAGTACGCCACCAGGTCGACGTTGCCGGTCAGCTCGCGGGCGTCCTCTCGATAGGCCGTCCGCAGCGCCGCCGGGATCCGCTCGCCCCGCACGAAGGGCGGGTTGCCGATCACCACGTCCCAGGCGCCGAGGTCGGCGCTCGGCGCCGGCGACGGCGCCAGGAGCGCGTCGGCGCGCGCGACCTGCGGCAGCGCCGCAGCGGACAGTCCTCGCGCGGCGGCGAGGCGAGCCAGCGCCGTCCGGGCCGCCCGACACGCGAACGGGTGCACGTCGACCGCGGCGAGGTCGTGGGCGACGGCGACGGGATCGCGCCCGTCCTGCTCCGCCGCCGCCAGCGCCCGCTCCCAGGCCGGCAGCAGGAAGGCGCCCGCGCCCACCGCCGGCTCCAGCAGCCGCCCGCGGCCGTCCCAGCCCACCAGGTCGAGGAGCTGCTCCGCCAGGAGCGCCTCCGTGTACACCCCGCCGCGCCGCTTCTGGGCCCGCTCGGAGAACGAGGTGGGGAACAGCTCCACGTGGAGGTCCGGCATCCCTGGCGGCAAGGCAGCGTCTACCGCGCGGACGGCCGCCTCCCGGGTGGCTGCGGGCAGCGCGCGCAGCGCCGCGCCGGCGAGGTCGTCGTCCAGCGCGGCCAGCAGAGGACGGGCGTGCTCGCCCGCCTCGCGCGCGACGAGCCGCTCCGCGACGAGGGCCTCGGCGGCGTGGCGCGCCACCGCGGCCGCGGCGGCGGCGACGGAGCCGGCGCCGTCCAGCAGGCACTGGCGGGCGTCGGCGGGGAGGCTCGCCAGCGCCCGCTCGGCGGCGGCGCTGCGCACGGCCCGCTGGATGTGGTCGCGACTCACCGCCCAGGCGGCGGCCAGGTCCGCGGGGAACAGGGGGGCTCCGTCGCTCGAGCGTCGCACCCGGCGAGGGTACCGCCTCGGGACGACACCGGCCTCGCGGTCGCCCCCGTAGACTGAGAGGCGTGAAGCAGAGGGTGCAGGCCGAGCGCTCGCCGACGCGCTGTCCGTTCTGCCGCGACGAGCTGCTGGACACCAAACACCTGGTGGCCTGCGCGGCCTGCGGCGCCCGGCACCACGAGGGGTGCCATCGCGAGCATGGAGCGTGCGCCGCCTGCGGGTCGAGCGAGGCCCTGTACCCGCGCTCGCAGGCGCGCGCCGCGGCGGGCCGGCCTCCTGCGGGTTCACGCCTGGAGGTGGAGTGCGACGGCGACCGCACGACCTACCGCTGGCGTCTCGGCACCCCGGGCGACTGGGGTCTGCTGGTGCTGCTCAGCGTCCTCCTGATGCCGCTGGCGCCGGTGCTGCTGCTGTTCGGCTACCTCCGCACCCGCAAGCACGAGGAGCTCGTGCTCCACCCCGATGCGATCGAGCTCCCGGTGCTCAACAACTGGAAGCGGCGAGTGCGGATCGCCCGAGAGGACGTGGGCGCCGTGAAGGTCCACCCGGGCGGGGCCGGAGGGTGGGTGCTGTCGATCGACAGCGGGATCGAGCGACACATGCTCGCGGGGGACCGCCTCACGAACCGCAGCCTGACGGGGCCGGAGCTGGACTTCCTGGCCGAGCGCATCGCCGCCTGGAAGGCGCGAGGCTGAGCTACTGCTCGGCGCGCCCCAGCACGCCTGCCTGCTCCGAGGCGAGGCCGTGGTAGGCGGCCACCAGCAGGGCCGGAATGAACAGGTCGAGGAGGCGGGGGACCACCAGCAGCAGGCCGTCGATCCCCAGCAGCGCCAGGCCGCCCGTCCCGGCCGCATACAGGGCCGTAAAGGCGACGGTGAGCGCCAGCAGGGTGGGGTAACGGGGCTGCGCCAGCGCCCAGGCCCGCTGCAGCGACTGCAGGGCCGGGCGCTCCTCCAGGATCACGATCGGCACCGCCAGCCCCAGGGCGGGCAGCACCAGCACCACGCCCAGCCCGAGGAAGACGGCGGGCGCCGCCGCGGCGGTCGCCCAGGAGTCGGTCCGCTCCAGCAGCCAGGCCGCCACCGGCAGCGAGGGCAGCAGCAGCAGCAGGGCCAGCAGGAAGTACACCAGGAACACCTGGAACAGGACGCCGGCGTTGCGGATCACCCGGTGCCAGGTCGCGAACAGGCCCTCGCCCACCGGCAGCGGGCGCCCGCGCAGGGCGCGGTCCACGAGCAGGGCGCTGCCGGCCGGGACCAGCAGCAGCTCGGTGCCGACCCAGAACGCGATCAGCGCCCCCAGGGCGACGCCGGCGCCGAAGGTGCCCGACCAGCGGGTGAGCCCGTGCTCGAGGAAGGCGAAGCCGCCCAGAGCGGCCGGGAGGGCGCACACCGTCACCCCGACCAGAGCCGCGAACACGCTCCACAGGAAGATCGGCGCCACGCTGGGCAGGAAGGCCCGCAGCGCCAGGCGCGGGGTGGCGAACAGGCCGAAGTCGGCCTTCACCACCCCGCCCAGCTCCTGCACCGTGACGCAGGGGCCGCACAGGTGATCGAGCGGGGGCGGAGCCTGGCAGGCCCGGCAGGTCGCCGCCTCGCAGCGGGCGCAGCGGCCGCGGGCCACCGCCCGCGGGTGGCGGGCGCAGGAGGGGCCGCGGGCGCGGCGCAAGATCCCGCTCTCGGTGACCGGGGCGCCCTCGGCAGCCTGGGGGTCGGGGACGGTCAGCACGGTCTGGCAGCGGGGGCAGCGGACCTTGTGCCCCGGCGTGCGCTGGCTGACGTCGTAGCCCGTGTCGCAGCCGGAGCACCGGAGCAGCGAGACGCTCACCTCACCTCCTCCTCGACCAGCTCGCGCAGGAGCCGCTCGTAGCGGGTCGCGACGTCGTCCCACCGGTAGCGGAGGCGCGCCCGCTGCCGGGCCTCCCCGCGCAGCCGGTCCCGCAGCCCGGGGTCGGACAGCAGCCGCTCCAGGGCGCGGCCCAGCGCGGCCGCGTCGTCGGGCGGGTAGAACAGCCCCGCCTCGCCCAGCACCTCCCGGTGCTCGGGGACGTCGTTGGCGACCACCGCGGCGCCGATGGTCATGGCCTCCACCAGCGCCGGGTGGGTCCCCCCCACCTCCCCCGCCGCCACGACGCAGGCCGCGTGCACCGGCAGGGCCCGGGCGGGGGCGCCCTACACACCGCCGGCGAACACCACCCGCCCGTCGGCCTCGGCCCGCACCTGCGCCTTGTAGCGGTCGGCGTAGGGGGCGTCGCCGACCACCACCAGGGGCATGTCGGTGGCGACCCGCCCATAGGCCCGCACCACCAGCAGGGCGTTGTTCTCGGGCTCGAGGCGCCCCACCGTCAACACGTAGCGCCCGCGCTCGAGGCCCAGGCGGTCCAGCACCTCGTCCCCCTCGCCCGGGCGGCGGGCGCGGTCGCCGCCGTAGGCGATCACCGGCAGGG
>JAWLGW010000078.1:0-12274 GCA_041690735.1 Planctomycetota bacterium | reverse complement strand
CCGCGACGGCGAGCGCGAGTGAGGACGCGACGAGAATGCAGGAGGCACCTCTGACGCGTCCTTCTCAGACCCATTGCACCCTCAGCCGACTCGGGGCCGCGGCCCGCGGACGCTGGCGCCGCCGGCACCCGCTCGGGTAGGCTCCGGTCCATGACAGGCTCGCTCCTGGTGGGGATCGCCGGCGGCTCGGGGTCGGGCAAGACCACCGTCGCCCGCAAGCTGGCGGCGACGTTCCCGCCCGACGAGCTGTCGGTCGTGCCCCTCGACGCCTACTACCGCGACCGGCGCCACCAGAGCCTCGAGGAGCGGGCCCGGGTCAACTACGACCACCCCGAGGCGTTCGACGAGGAGCTCTTGATCGCGCACCTCTCCGCCCTCAAGGCGGGGGAGCCGGTCGAGCAGCCGCTGTACGACTACGCCGAGCACCTGCGCTGCGCCGAGACGCGCCGGATCGAGCCCACCCCGGTGGTGATCCTGGAGGGGATCCTGGTGCTGGCCCTGGACGCGGTCCGCCCCCACCTCGACCTCAAGCTGTTCGTGGACACCGAGGCCGACGTGCGCTTCTTGCGCCGCCTGCGCCGCGACGTCGCCGAGCGCGGGCGCACCTTCGAGTCGGTCATGGACCAGTACCTCGACACGGTCCGCCCCATGCACCACGGGTTCATCGAGCCCACCCGCCGCCACGCCGACCTGATCCTGCCCGGCGAGGGGCGCTACGACGGCGCCCTGCGGGTGCTGGAGGCCTGGGTGCGCGCGGCGGTCGCCCGGGGCCCGGACCCTCAGGGAGCGGTGTAGCCGCCGTCGACCGCCAGCTCGGCCCCGGTGATCACCGCGCTGCCCGCCAGCGTCAACACCGCCTCCGCGACCTCGTCCGGCTCGCAGAACCGCCCCAGCGGCGTGTCCGCCGCCAGCGCCGCGAAGGCCGCCTCGGGACCGCCCGCCTCGGCGGCCATCTGCTGGAAGAAGGGCATCTGCTCCCACATGGACGTCTTGACCCCGCCCGGCAGCACGCAGCTCACTCGGACCCCGTCGGGCGCGAGCTCCAGGGCCGCCACCCGCGAGAGCATGAGGAGGGCTGCCTTGCTGGTGCAGTAGGCGCCGGCGCCCGGCTGGGCGCGGCGGCCCGAGGCCGACGAGACGTTGACGACCGCGCCTCGGGCCTCGCGCAGCAGGGGGAGCGCGGCGCGGATCCCGAGCAGCGCCCCCTCGACGTTGATCGACAGGACCCGGCGCCACTCGGCCAGGTCGAGGGTCTCGAGGGTCCCGCCCGAGGAGACACCGGCGTTATTGATCAGCGCGTCCAGGCTCCCGTCCCGCTCGCGCACCGCGGCGACCGCGGCCGCCCAGTCCTCGGCCCGGGCGACGTCGAGCCGCCGCCCCGCTGCGCCGGGAAGCCTCTCCGCCACGGCCGCCGCCGCCGCGCCGTCCCGGTCGGTCACCCACACCCGCGCCCCGCGCGCCGCGAAGGCGCGCGCGACCGCGGCCCCGATCCCTGAGGCGGCGCCGGTCACCAGGGCGACCTTGCCCGTCCAGTCGTTCATGCGTCTCCTACCGCTCCGGACCGCGCCGGCGCAGCAGCTCCATCCAGGGCGAGACCCGCAGGGCCTTGCCGGTCACCAACGAGCCGCCCAGCAGGAACAGCCAGGCGATCACCGCCCCCGCCAGGGTGAGGGCGATCGCCCAGGTGTGCGGGCGCTCGGCGCTGGCCGTGGCGTACAGGATCGTGGCGCACAGGGAGAGGGTGGCGGCGAGGCCGGTCAGGATCACCCGCGTGCCGAACCGGTGCAGCCCAGGGGCGATCGCGTCCAGCTGCGGCGTCACGGCGCGGACCTGCACGTTGCCGGTCTCGAAGTCGTGCAGGATCTGGTCGAGGTGACCCGGGATCTGACGCAACAGGCTGCCCACGCCGGTGACCCCGCCGAGGGCCTCCCCCAGCAGGCGCGCCGGCGCGTAGCGCTCCCGCACCAGGCGCTCGGCGTAGGGAGTGGCGATGGCGACCATGGCCACGTCGGCGTCGAGGTCGCGGATCACCCCCTCGAGGGTCGCCCCCGCCTTGAACAGCACGCTGTAGGAGTGGTTGAGGCGGATCTTGAACCGCTGGGCGGCGGCGTTGAACTCCTCGGCGAAGCCGGCGGTGTCCACCTGCTCGAACGACCCGACCTCCAGGTACTTGGTGCGGATGCGGGTGATCTCGCCCCGCAGCTCGTTCAAGCTCACCCGCTCGGTCGGGTTGCCGATCTTGAGCAGCACCCGGGCGATCGTGGCCACGTCGTTGGTGATCGCGGCGACGATCAGGGTGACCAGGTCCTCGCGCTGCTCGGGCGAGAGCCGCCCCACCAGGCCCAGGTCGATCATGCACAGGGTGCCCTGCTCGTCGATCAGGATGTTCCCCGGGTGGGGGTCCCCGTGGAACAGCCCGTCGACCAGCACCTGCTTGCAGGCGGCGTGGACGATCTCCTCGGCGGCGTGCCGGGCCTCGGCGCTGCCCCGCTCGATCGCCCGGATCGGCTTGCCGTGGAACCGCTGCATGGTGAGGACCGTGCGGCTGGAGAGCTCGGGGTACGGCTCGGGCACCACCACCGAGCGATCCGGGTCGAGGAGCTGATGCATGGCGAGCAGGTTGCTGAGCTCGGAGGTGTAGTTGAGCTCGCTCAGCAGCGCCGCCTCGAACTCGGCGATCACGCTGGCGATCCCGACGATCTTGAGCTCCTCCACCCCCGACTCGAGCAGGCGCGCGGCGAGGTACAGCAGGTCGAGGTCGCTGCGCAGCACCTCCTCGATCCCCGGGCGCTGCACCTTGACCACCACCTCGCGCCCGTCGTGGGTGGTCGCCGCGTGGGTCTGCCCGATCGAGGCCGTGCCCAGGGGGCGCCGCTCGAAGCGGGCGAACAGCTCCTCGGGCGGCTTCCCCAGCCCCTCCTCGATCACCCGCTGCACGTCCTCGAAGGGCACCAGCGGCGCGTCGTCCTGCAGCTTGGCCAGGGAGGCGATCCAGTCGGGCGGCAGCAGGTCGGCCCGCATGGAGAGGATCTGGCCCAGCTTGATGTAGGTCGGCCCCAGCTCCTCCAGCAGGCGGCGGAACCGCTCGGCGGGCGGCGCCTCGGGCGGCTCCTCCGACGGCGGCGGCGCCCCGCCCTCGAACACCTTGGGCCCGATCGCGCTGCGGCGCACGAAGGCGCCGAAGCCGTGCTTGGCGACCGTCCGCGACACGGCGGCCAGTCGGTTCAGGTCGCGGATCGCGACCCCCAGGATCGTGGTGCTCACGGGCGGCGATCATAGTGGCTCGCGGGAGGCTCCGCTCCCCTTACCACTCGCCGGCGGCCGGGACCTGCTCGCCGGTGAGGCGGGCCCATCCGCCGTGCACCGCGTCCGACTGCTCCATGGGCGCGAACAGGTTGCCGTCGGTGTGGGGCGCCGGGCGGTCGGAGAGGTGCTGGCGGTCGACCTGCCGGGCCATGAGCTGCTCGACGAGCCCGGGGGCGAGGTTGCTGACCAGGCTCAGGGCGCGGGCGGCGTTCCCCACGAACACCTCGCGCTGCGGCCGCCGCACCAGGTCGACGATCGCGTCGGCCACCCGCTCGGGCGCCACGACCGGCGGCATGGCCTTGACGGCCCGCCCGGTGTAGTTGGCGGCGTGCTGGAAGATCGGCGTGTCGATCGCGGCCGGCAGCACCGTGCAGGCGTGCACATCGCTCAGCCCGTCGAGGAGCAGCTCCTGGCGCAGGCTCATGCTGAGGGCCCGGATCGCGTGCTTGCTCATGACGTAGGCGCTGGTGTACGGCTGGGGCAGGTCGGCCACGATCGAGGAGACGTTCACCAGCAGCCCCCGCTTGCGGGCCCGGAACCGCCGCATGGCCGCCCAGGCGCCGTGGAGGGTGCCGAACAGGTTGGTCTCGAGCACCCGCCGCTCGTCCGCCAGCGGCGCCTCACCGAAGCGCGCGAACAGGCTCACCGCGGCGTTGTTGACCCACACGTCCAGGTGCCCGAACTGCTCCTCGGCCTCGGCCGCCAGGCGCTCCACCGCCTCGGCGTCGGTCACGTCGGTCGGGATCGCCGCCGCGGCCCCGCCCAGGCGCTGGCAGGCCCCGGCCACGTCCTCCAGCGTCGCCTCCCCCCGCGCCCCCAGCGCCAGCCGCGCGCCCCGGCGGGCGAAGGCCAGCGCCGTGGCCCGGCCGATCCCGCTGGAGGCCCCCGTGATCACCACCGTCCGGTCCTGCATGTCGCGCTTCATGGCTCCGCTCCTGAGCGGCGAGCAGCGAACGAGCGGCCGACCGCGTCCGGCGCGAGGTGGGACAGGACCGTCGCAGGCCGCTGCCTCGCCTGACCCGGGGGACGCGGAGCTGTCCGGCGAGCGCTCAGTCCAGGTCGTCGAGGGCGACCTCGGCCGCCCACAGGCTGGCCCGGTCGCGGGTGGCGAGGAACCGGCGCACCATGCCGCTCGCGCTGCGCTGCACCTCGCCGTTGAACACCGTCTTGCGACCCACCTTGATCCGCACCGGCGCCGCGAGGTCGAGGAGGCGGTCCGACAGGAGCACCGTGGCCGCCTTCACGTTGTCGAGGTCGAGGCGGACCTCGTTGCGGCGGCGGTCGATCCGGGCCCGGACCCGCACCAGGCGCTTGGCCCTCACCCGCTGCGGCGGCCGGTCGCGCAGGCGGACGCTCGCCTCGCGGACCTCGATCCAGAAGCGGGCCAGGTCGGTGGGGCGGCCGGCCGCCACCTCGAACCGCTCCCGGTAGGGGTCGCGGGCCCGGGCGCGCAGCCAGGGCGCCACGTGGACCAGCTCCTCCCAGAACAGCTCGTGGCCGCGGGTGCGGTATTCGGCGAAGGTGATGTCGGCCCCGCGGCCGAGCACGTAGGCCACGTGCTTGCGCACCGGCTCGGCCCAGGAGGGGTCGTGCTCGCCGCCGATCGCGTAGGTCGGCACGAGGTCCGCGTGCTTGGCGTACACCCGCTCGTAGGCCACGTGGCCGCCGATCATGGCGATCACCCCCGCGAACCAGTCGGGGTGGCTGTAGGCGAGGTCGTAGGCGGCGAGGCCGCCCACCGAGTGGCCGGCCAGGAACACCCGCTCGGCGTCGACCGAGCAGCGGCGGGCCACGTCCTGGGCCACCCGCAGGACCGCGTGGTGCTGCAGGGCGTCGAAGTGCCAGCCGGTCTGCCGGTTGGGGTCGATCGTCAGGTAGTCGACCGCCGCCAGCAGGAGGCCGTGTCGATCGGCGAAGGCGCCCCACAGCGTGAGCATGTCCTCGGGCACGTCGTCGAGGCCGTTGAGGAGCACCACCAGGGGCGCCGCCACCTCGGGGCGGTAGCTGGGCGGCACGTGCAGCAGGTAGCGCACCTCGGGCCCGCGCTCACCCGCCGGCGCGCGCCGCTCCCCCGTCGCCGGGGCGGCCTCGGGGGCGGCCCCCGCCCCCCCGCGGATCAGCGCCTCCCACACCGGGTAGGGGAGCGCCGCCTCGAGCGGCGCGAGGCGCGTGGCGAGCAGCGCCTCCACCTCGTCCGGCGCCCCCGCCAGGACCGCGGTCAGCGCCACCTCGGCGGCCGCCAGCGCCTCGAGGTCGAGGTCGCGCCGGAGGGCGGGATCGAGCCACCGCCCGTAGCGACGCGCCGCCCGCAGCCGCGCCAGCTCCGCCTGCGCGGCGCGGGCCTCGGCGGGCACGGCCGCCTCCAGGCCGCCCGAGAGCAGCGTCGCCTGACGCTCGGCCGCCTCGGCGGTGAGCGCCGCGCCCTCGGCCCGCGCCTGCCCGGCGAGCGAGGGGTGGGCCGCGGCCAGTCGCTCGAGCCGGCCGCGCGCCGCGGCGAGCCCCTCGGCCGCGGCCTCGAGCTCGGCGAGCAGCGCCCGCCCGCCCTCGTCCAGCGCGTCGGCGTGGGGAGCGAGCGCCGCCACGCCTGCCTGCGGGTCGCGCCGGTCGCGCGCCGCCAGAGCCTCGCGCGCGGCGGCTTCGGCTCGAGCCCTCCGCAGCGCCGCCTCCTCGGCGGCGAGGGCCTCGGCCTCGGCGCCCCGGGCCCGCGCCAGGTCCTCGCCCGCCAGGTCGAGCCACCCGGCCAGGCGGGCGAAACGGGCCAGCTCCAGCCAGCCGCCCGCTCGATCGGAGGCCTCGGCGATCCCCTTGGCCCGCATGGCGTGCAGGAACTGCGCCAGGTGCGGCTCGCAGGCGTGGTGCAGCCGGTGCTCCCGGTCGATCCCCTCCAGCACGAAGTGGGTGGGGTGGACCTCGGTGAGCTGATACGTCACGTCGAACAGGTCCCGCCCCAGCTCCATGCGCCGCACCAGCCGCCCGTCGGCGGAGAACTGGCTGCCGGCCCGCGGCCGGCAGGCGACGGGCACCGGGGGGCCGGTGCGGGCCTTGGGGTCGATCCGCGCCACCGGGTCGGCGAGGTGGACGAAGGGCGCCCGGTCGAGGTCGGAGACCGGCGCGCGCGAGACCACCCGCGCCAGGGGCACGGTGTGGACGACCAGCGGCGTGGCGATCCGCAGGGCGTCGCCGTCTCGCTCCACCCCGCCGCGCAGCTCGCGCCCGTCGCGGAGGAGGACCACCTCCTCGGCGCCCTCCCCGCCGCGGGCGAGGGCGGCCAGCGCGAGGAGGATCGCGAACGCAGGAGCGGCGGCGCGCAGGCTCATGAGGCCCGCATCCTAACCGGTCGGGGCGCGCTATCCTGGACGCCCCTTCGACGCACCCTGCCTGGCGAGGCCCATGAACGAGAAGACCAAGCCGCGCCCGCCCCACCTCGACGAGGAGGAGGACGCGCTCGACCCCAGCGCCCCCGACGCGCCCGCGGTGGACGTCAAGTCGGGCTCGCCCGTGCGCTGCCCCTACTGCCACGACACCTGCACCGCGAGCGACGAGCGGGCGGTGGTGTGCCGCGACTGCCTGTCGCGCCACCACGACGCCTGCTGGCGCGAGGGCGAGGCCCGCTGCTCGAGCTGCGGCAGCAAGCGGGTCCTGCGCGGGCGCGACCCCGAGGTGAAGGTCGCCCCCGCCGAGCTCCAGCTGGTGAAGCGAGGCCTCTCGCGAGAGGCCGTCGACCGCCTGCGCCGCCGCTACCCCGAGCTCGACGAAGCGGCCTCCTTGCGCGCCCTGCTGGAGGCCGCCTCTCGCGCCCTCAACGAGACCGACAAGACGGAGGTGCTGGGCCTCTCGCAAGGATCGGTGGTCGCGATCGTGGCGATCGGCGGGGTGCTGCTGATCCCGATCCTGGCGATCCTGTTCGGGTGAGTGAGGGGGCAGGATTCAGCATCGCCTCCTGCCTTCGTGCCCGTGCCCGTGCCCGAAGCGCGCCGGGCACGGGCACGGGCACGGACGGGCACGGGCACGGGCACGAGAGAGAAACGCCGCAGAATCCTGCCCCCTCATTCAGCTCGGCTCGTCCGAGCGCTGCAGGAGCACGAACCGGCTGCCCTCCGGCGTGCGCACCAGCAGCAGCGCCTGCCCCTGCTCGTACCCCCTCTGGATCGCCTGGACGAAGTCCTCCGGGGTCTCGATCGCCTGGGCGCCGATCCGGCTGACGATCATGCCCGGCTGCAGGCCGGCCTCCTCGGCCGGGCTGCCGGGCTCGATCGCCCGGATCAGCACCCCGGCCGCGCCGGCCTCGTAGCCGAGCTGCTCGGCCTGCTGGGGGGCGAGCTCCGACACCGCCAGGCCAAACGACCGCTCGGCCGGCGCCTCCTCCTCCTCCGCCTCGGCGGTGGCGGTGGTGGGCAGCTCGCCGACGGCGAGCTCCAGCGTCTGCTCCTCCCCGCCGCGGCGCAGGCGCAGCTCGAGCCGCTCGCCCGGCTGCATGAGGCTGACCTGGTTGCGCAGCGGCCCGACGCCCTCGATCGGGGCGCCGTCGAGGTGCGTCAGCACGTCGCCGGTCTGGATCCCCGCCTCCGCCGCGGGGGAGCCCGGCGAGACGTCCGCCACCAGCACGCCGGTCGCCTCGTCGAGGCCCAGGGCGCCGGCCAGCTCGGGGGTCAGGTCCTGGATCATGACGCCCAGGTAGCCGCGGGTGACCGCGCCGCTCGCCACCAGCTGCTCCTGGATCCGGCGGGCGAGGTCGATCGGGATCGCGAACCCGATCCCCTGGTAGCCGCCGGTGCGGGTCACGATCGCGGTGTTGAGGCCGACCACCTCGCCCTCGATGTTGAGGAGCGGCCCGCCCGAGTTGCCGGGGTTGATCGCGGCGTCGGTCTGAATGAAGTCCTCGTAGTCGATCAGGCCCATCTGGGTGCGGCCGGTCGCGCTCACGATCCCGGCGGTCACCGTCTGGTTGAGGCCGAAGGGGTTGCCCACGGCGATCACCCACTCGCCGACCTCGAGCGCAGCCGACGTGCCCAGCGGCAGGTGCGGGAGGGTCTCACCCCGGGGCGCGTCCTCCAGCCGGATCACCGCCACGTCGGTCTGCGGGTCGGTGCCGACCTTCTTGCCCGTGAAGGTGCGCCCGTCGGGCAGCTTGACCCGGATCGTGTCCGCCTCGCCGACCACGTGGTGGTTGGTGAGGATCAGCCCGTCGGGGGAGATGATGAAGCCCGAGCCCTCACCGCGCTGCCGGAAGGGGAGCTCCTGCCCGCCTGGGCCTCGGCGGTGGGGGAAGAAGCGCCGAAACAGCTCCTCCTCGAACGAGCGGGCCGGGTCGTCGGCGTCGAGCTCCCGCACGACCTCGATGTGGACCACCGCCGGCAAGGCCTCCTTGGCGACCCGGGTGAAGGCGCGCCCCAGCGCGCGCGCCGTGTCGAGCTCCCCGTTCTTGCGCTGCGGGTCCTGCCGAGGCGGCTCCTGAGGGGCCTGCCCGTCCTGTGCGAGGGCAGGGGCGCCGACCAGCAGGCCGGCCAGGAGCGGCAGGCCGCTCAGCCTGCGAAGGGACGTGCGCGTCATGAGTCCTCCTCCGGTTGGGGAGGAGAGGCAACAAGGCGCGTGCCAGGGGCGCTCGCTGCACCCGCCCGAGTTGGGCGGCGGTCGCCGCCGGGGGACGGGCGGCGGCGAGACGGCCCCGTCTCAGCGCCGCGCGCGCCTGTCCCCGCCGCGACTCCCGGCGAAATGTAATGTGGGCGCTCCCAAGGAGGGCGCATGGAGGCGCTGTTTCGCCGGCTGGCCGACCTGCCCGTGGAGATCGGGGGCTACGCGCTGGAGGGCCTGGCGGTCGAGGCCGGTCCCGGCTGGAGGCGGCGGACCACCGTGGTCCGCCTGCGCGGCGGCGGCGCCGAAGGGGTGGGCGAGGAGGTGTGCTGGCAGCCCGAGGCGCAGGAGCGCTTCCAGGCCGCCGGGCCGCACCTGCCGCCGCCAGCGGCGCCCCGGTTCGGCGACCGGTAGGCGAACCCGGCCTCGTCCTTGAGGAGGAGGTAATAGAGGCGTCCCTCCGACAGGGTGCGCCCCGCCACCTCGCCCGCCTCGTCGCCGATCCCCATGTAGACGTCGCACCGGCCGGGCGCCCGGATCGCGCCGCCCGCGTCCTGATCGAAGGCGAAGGCGCGCACCGCCCCATCGGGGTCGGCCGCGCCCGTGGGCAGGGGCGCCTCGATCAGGCACAGGGCCCCGCGAGGGAAGATCGTCTTGTCGGTGGCGATCGTGCGCCCGGCGGTCACCTTCTCGTTGAGGCACCCGTAGGGGCCGCCGTCGCCCTCCTCGAAGAACACGTACCGCTCGTTGAGCGCCGAGTAGTGGGCGAACAGCCCCGGGTCCTCGTCGAAGATCCGGATCAGGTTGCGCAGGTTGAGCTCCTCGCGCTTCAGGCGCCCGGCGTCGATCAGCGCCTTGCCGATCGAGCGGTACTCCTTGCCGTTGGTGCCGGCGTAGCCCACCTCGAGGTGCGAGCCGTCCTGCAGGCGGAGCATCGCCGAGCCCTGCACGCCGATGATGTAGGGCTCGAAGGGGTTCGCCAGCCACACCAGCTCGCGCCCCTCGAGGAGGCCCGAGTCCAACAGCTCCTCGCGCCCCGGGTAGTCGGGGTCGATCGTGCCGTCCGCCCGGCGCAGCCCCTTGGTCTCGCCGGTGAGCGGGTCCTTGACGTGCCCCTCGGGCGGGCGGTGGAGGGGGAAGCAGAAGGTCGCCGTGCGCTCCCGCGAGGCCTCGAAGATCGGCGTGTAGTAGCCGGTGAACAGCACCGTCCCGGCGCCGTCGCAGCCCACCGAGCTGTACACGTCGAACCGCTCGCTCAGCTCCGCGGCCAGGGCGTCGCCGGTGACGCCCTGCTCGAGCAGCTCCACCAGGGCCTCGAGGCTGCGCACCACGTGGTCGTGGGTGATCCCGCTCACGGGGAAGAACTGCTGCGAGGAGGGCTTGGCGAGGTAGGCGAGCGACCGCCTGGCCGTCGCCAGCAGCTCGCCGGTGTCGGCGCAGGCGGTGGAGAGGGGCGGCACCTGGCTGGGGTCGAGCTTGCGCAGGGCGTGCTCGCCCGCCGGCAGCGGCCGGTAGTAGTCCTTGGGCGCCGGCCGGGCCGGGGCGGTCCGCGGCGCCTGGCGCGGCGGCAGCCGCATGCAGCCCGCCAGGGGCGTCAGCAGGGCGGCGGCGAACAGGCACAGAACGCGGAGCGAGGGACGGCGCACGGGACCTCCTTCTCGGAGGCTTATCGGCGCGGAGCGGGGTGGAGGTGAAGGCCTCCCCAGGCCTCGCGCTCGCGCTCGTGGTCGTGGTCGCGGTCGTCCCTGACGCCAAGCCGCGGATCGCGCGGGAGCCGCCCGCACCCGGGATCGAGCGCCGGCGCCCGCCGATGAAGCGGCGCGTCAGTCCCATGTAACCGCAGAAGTTACGTTCCTCCTCGATTCTTTTTCGAACCGCGTGCACGAACCGCTCGCCCAGATCGCTACCTCTCCCGCAGGGACAAGGAAAGGAGCTGACATGGGACGTTTCGCTCGAGCGGGTGTGGGGCTGCTGCTGATCGCGGCGCCGATCTCCACCGCCAGTGCGCAGCAGGCGCCGCCCATGCGCTACTCGCCCGCCCACTCCTCGAACTACACCGCCCGCAGCAGCCGCACGATCGACCGGATCGTGATCCACACGATCGAGGGCAGCGAGGCCGGCGCGATCAGCTGGTTCAAGAACTCGCGCAGCAACGTCAGCGCCCACTACATCGTGAGCCACGCGGGTCGGATCACCCGCATGCTGCGCGACAGCGACATTGGCTGGCACTGCCGCTCCTGGAACTACCGCGCGATCGGGATCGAGAACGAGGGCTACGCCCACCGCAACACCTGGACGAGCACCCAGCTCGATCGGCTGGCGCGGCTGGTGGCCTACCTGTGCGGCCGGTACCGGATTCCCGTCGACCGGACGCACATCGTCGGGCACGTCGAGGTGCCGGGGAACACCCACACCGACCCCGGCCCGTACTTCCCCTGGAGCCGCTTCATCAGCATGGTCCGTAGCTACCGCAACGGCGGCTCGACCACCGGCTCGACCAGCGGCTCGACCAGCGGCTCGACCACCGGCTCGACTGGGGGGGGCGCGACCGCCTCGGGCGGCACCTACACCGTGCAGTCGGGCGACACCCTGGGGGCGATCGCCAGCCGGTTCGGCGTCAGCGTGACCGACCTCGCCCGCGCCAACGGGATCACCAACCCCAACCTGATCTACCCAGGGCAGCGCCTCACGATCCCGGGCCGGAGCGGCGGCGCCACCCGGACGACCGCCAGCAGCACCAGCAGCACCAGCAACACTGCGGTCGAGGTGACCGCCTCGCGCCTCAACGTGCGCAGCAGCGCCGGCGGCACCCGCCTGGGCAGCGTCGGATCGGGGGACCGCTTCTCCACCACCGGCCGCACCTCGGGCGCCTGGAAGCAGATCTTCTGGCAGGGCCGCACCGCCTGGGTGCACGGCGGCTACCTGCGCGGCACCTCGGGCGGCACCGAGACGGTCAACACCAGCGTCCTCAACGTGCGCAGCGGCGCGTCCACGGGCCAGGGGCGAATCGGCCGGGTCTTGAGCGGCCAGCGCTACTACCGGTGGGGCAGCTCGGGCTCCTGGCGGCGGATCCAGTACGACGACCGCACCGGCTGGGTCCACGGCGGCTACACCCGCGCCACCCGCTGAGGCTCCGCGGCGCCCGGCCTGGAGGCTATCGTCCAGACGGGCGCACGGAGGAAGCTCATGGGACGCCACCGAGCTCCGCTGCTGGCCGCCGCCGTCGCCCTCGCGCTGGCGGCGGCTTCGCTATGGGTCCTGACCGGCGAGCCGGACCGCGGGCCACGGGGCGGCTCGCTCGGCGGGCACGCCGCCCAAGCGACCGGCGGTGAGGCCGCCGCGGTCGCCCCGTCCGACGGGCGCGCGCCCGGCCGCGCCGGCGCCGACGCCGCGGCCC
>JAWLGW010000077.1:0-12349 GCA_041690735.1 Planctomycetota bacterium | reverse complement strand
GCCACCCCCACGCAGATCACCAGGGTGACCAGGATCGCGCTCAGGGTGGAGAGGGGGTGACCGAGCGCCCCCATGAGGCCGAAGGTGAGCGCCAGGCTCGCCACCACCACCGCCAGCGGCGCCAGGGTGGCGCGGGCGCTGCGCAGGAGCAGCAGCAGGGCCACCACCGCGACCAGCAGGCCTCCCGCGAAGGCGCGCCCCACCTCGCGCCCCAGGATCCGCGCCACCCGGGTGGCGACCAGCGGCGTCCCCACCACCGAGGCGGGGTACTCGGCCCAGGGGCCGTCGCCGGTGAGGGCCAGCAGGGCATCGGCGATCGCGGCGCGGCCTGCGGGCGTGCGGTGGCGCGGGTCGGGGTCGAGGCGGATCAAGAAGGCGACGTGCCGGGCGTCGGGCGAGATCAGCAGGTCGCGAAACGGCGCGTACTCCAGCACCCGCGCCCGCCATAGGGCCACCTCCGCCTCACGTCCAGGGGCGGCCTCGCCCTCGAGCCCCGCCTCGGCGACCGAGCGGCTGGTGATCGCCCCCTCCTCCTCGAACACCACCGGCGAGTGGAGCGGGGAGCGGAGGTCCTCGACGAAGGGCAGCCGGCGGAGGCGCTCCCCCAGCTCCAGCAGGCGCGCCCGGTGCGGGTGGGCGAAGGCGTCGGGCACCTCGAGCAGCGCGTACACCACGTCGTCGCTGCCGAAGGTGGTCTCGAGGCGGTCGTACCGCTCCAGGGCGGGGTCGCCTTCCACGAACAGCGAGCGGTGGCTGACGTCGAACTCGAGGCGCGGGACGCCGAGGGCGGCGAGCGCGGCGCACACCGCCGCGGTCGACAGGGCGACCGGCCAGCGCAGGCGGACCAGGCGCTCCGCGCTCACGCGCCGCTCAGGCTCCAGGGGTCAAGGCGTACAGGGCGTACTCGCGGCTGGGCGCGCCGGTCTTGTGGTAGATCGTGGGCCCCTCCTTGGCGAGGGCGCCCACCGCGGCCTTCAGCCGCCCGGCATCGAGCATGTGCCCCAGCAGCCGGTTGAGGTAGGTCTCGACCAGCTTGGGCCGACGTCGTCCTTGCGCACGGCCATGGTGTGGAACACGAGCCGCCGCGGCGGCTGCTGCTCGAGCAGCCCCGGCAGCTCGGCGGCGCGCCCGGCGTCACCCTTCAGCTCGCGCAGGGCGGGCCCGGCGTCGGGGTACAGGTAGCCGAACCCGATCGTGTTGCCGGCGGGGTCCGCCGCGAACGGCGACAGGTCGGGGATCAGGAAGGGGCGCATGCCGCCGAACAGGGCCACGAACTCCTCGAAGGGGAGCGGCGTGAAGCCGAGGTTCTCGGCGAACCCGTCCGACAGCACCTCGTGCGCCCGCCGCAAGTCCTCGGCGAAGGCCGCGTCGTCGCCGGTGCGGAAGGGCTCGTACCGGTACCCCTCCTCGAACTGGGAGCCCTTGAGGGCCTCGGACGCCATGTACATGCCCTGCAGGTGCGGCAGCGCCAGGTCCCACGAGAACCAGCGGGCCTGGGGCGCGAAGCCGTACCGGGTGAAGAACTCGGGGTAGTAGGCCGGGTTGCGCGGCTCGCCCAGGAAGGCGTCGGTCTCGAACCCGCGGGTCATGAGCCGGTAGCTGTGCCAGATCGAGAAGTTCATGGGGCCCCACACCCGGTGGAGCCCCTGCTCGCGCAGCCAGGCCACGCAGGCGTCGAGGGCGGCGGCCGCCGCCTCGTAGTCCTCGAGGGCCTCGAAGAAGCCGACCTGCCCCACCGCCTCGCCGTCGTGGCTGAGGTCGGGGTTCACGATCGCGCTGGCCCGGGCCACCGGCTCGCCGCCGCGGGTGACGAGGACGTTGTGGACCCGGTGGCCCTCGGTCACCGGGCGGTCGGGGTCGACCTGCCGGGCCACCTCGGCCCGCAGGGGCGCGATCCAGCCGGGGTCGCCGGCGTACACCCGCTCGGGCAGACGCAAGAAGGCCTGCAGGGGCTCGGCCTCGTTGGTGAACGCCTTGACGTGCATCCGCTCCCTCCCTAGCTCCACACCACGCCGCGCGGGACCGCCAGGGCGATCACCAGCCCGACCTGCGCCACCACCGTGTAGCCCTCGACCACCGGGCGCAAGTTCGCCCGCCGCGCCGTGGGCGCGACCTGCAGCAGCAGGCAGGAGCCGACCACCGCCGCGCCTGCTGCCAGCAACAGCCCGGTGTAGATCCAGGACAGCTCGACCGCCCGTGACACCCAGGCCAGGCAGCCGGTCGAGACGGCGACCAGGACCAGGGGCAGCAGGGCCGCCACCCGCCACCCCAGCAGCATGGAGTAGGTCTGGTAGTCGGTCTCGTCCTGCGGCAGGCGGATCTTGCGCGACGTCTCCCAGGCGGCGACCGGGAACCACAGCCCGATCAGCACGGGGATCGCCGAGACGTCGATCCGCTCCCAGCCGAGCTCGTGCGCGAACAGGACCAGCACGTACCCCTCGACGACCAGCGACAGGGGGTTGTGGGTGGCGAAGGCCAGCAGCAGGTTCTTCTGCACCGCCGGCCAGAAGAACCACTTGAAGGACAGCCATCCGAGCAGGAACAGGACCGCGAAGGCAGCCAGCGGCGCCGGCCCGAGCGGCAGGTTGAAGGCCACCAGGGCGCCCGTCACCCACCCCCGCAGGGCCCGCACGTCCTCGACCTTCACCTGCCCGGTGACGATCGCCCGGTCCTTGTAGCGCGGGTCCCCCGCCTTCCCCAGCCGCAGGTCCGCCTCCACGTCCTTGAGCTCGTCGTACACCCGCAGCAGGAGCATGAAGCCCACCACGGTCAGCGCCCCCAGCGCCATGCGCCAGGTGACCTGCAACGGCGCGATCCCGGCCAAGGCCTGCAGGGCCCAGTGCAGGGCCAGAAACGAGGCCGCGCCCGCGGGCAGCATGACCGCCGGCGGGAACTGCTCGGCCAGGTAGACCGACAGCCGCCCGAGCCGGCTGGGGCGGGCGGGCGGGGCTGACGGCTCGGGGACCTCGAGGGCGTCGGAGCTCATGCGCGGCGCCAGCCTATCACCATGGCGAGCCCGGCATGCGCGCCCGGCGGCTTCAAGAGCTCGCCTCGCCGGGCGCGTCCGCCTCCGGCGCGGCCTCGTCCGCGTCCATCTCCAGGATGTCCACCCCGACCTCGAGGACCCGAACCGCCTCCGCCACCGTATCCTCTCCCCAGCGGGAATCCGGGGCGGCCCCCAGCCGTTCTGCTCCCGCGGGGTCAGAGGCACCAGAGAGGCAGCAGCCCGTGATCGATCGTGCCCCCTTCATGCTGGCCGTACTGGGAATGGTCGGCGGCGTGTTCATCGCCATCCTGTTCGGCATCAACGAGGACCTGTTCAAGGACCGGATCGCCGACGGCCTCACGCGCAACGCCGCGATCCAGGAGATCGCCGACCCCGCCGCCCGGGAGGCGAAGCGGAGCGCCGAGGCCGACAAGAACTGGCGCTACTACCAGCGGTTCCACTTCCACGCCACCGGGATCGGCGCCATGGTCATGGGGCTGCTGCTCTACCTGCGGCGCCTGGCCGCGCCCGTGCGCCTGGTCCGGGTCACCTCCTGGGCGGTCGCCGTGGGCGGCCTGCTGTACCCCTTCGTGTGGCTGTTCGCGGCGATATATGGGCCCGAAATGGGTCGCTCCGAGGCGAAGGAGGCCTTCGCGCTGTTCGGGTACATGGGTGGGCTGTTCCTGGTCGGCGGCCTCCTGACCCTGGCGCTGAGCGCCCTGTATCCGCTCCAGGAGGCCCGACCCCCGGCGGGCGCGCCGCCGATCGTCGAAGGCTGAGCCGGACGCTGGACGCCCGTGCGCCTCACCCCTCGCCGGGGTAAGGTCGCGCCATGGCGCGCGTGCTCACCCCAGACGAGATCGACGAGGCCGACGGCAAGACCGGGGGCCCCGCGCGGGCGGGCGGCAAGGCCGCGCACCTGGCGGCCCTCACCCGCGACGGCTTCCGGGTGCCCGCGTGGTTCGCCCTCGACACCGCCGTCCTGCGCGACCTGCGCGATCGGGTGCAGGGCGAGATCGACGCCGCCCTGAAGGACCTGGCCCCCAGCGGCCGGCGGGGCGATCGCTGGAGCGACCGGGCCGCGGTCGAGGCGGCCAGCGCCCGGATCCGCGCCGCGGTGCGCGCCGCCGGGCTGCGGCAGGCGGACGAGGACGAGCTGGTCCTGCGCTGCGACGCCACCTTCGCCCACGGCGCGCGCCTGGCGGTGCGCTCCTCGGCGGTGGGGGAGGACTCGGCCGAGGCCTCCTTCGCCGGACAGCTCGACAGCCGCCTGCACGTGCAGCCCGACGAGGTGGTGGACGCGGCGCTCGACGTGCTCGCCTCGGCCTGGTCGCCGCGGGCGCTGCTGTACCGACGCCTGCGGGAGCTCGAGGCCCAACCCGTCGAGGCGGGGGTGGTCGTGCAAGAGATGGTCGACCCCCGGGCGGCGGGGGTGCTGTTCACGGTCGACCCCGCCAACGGCGACCCGAGCGCAGTGGTGCTCTCGGCGGGGCTGGGCCTGGGCGAGGGGGTGGTCGCCGACCTGGTCGAGACCGACACATGGTTCCTCGACAAGGCGAGCGGCGCCGTGCGCCGGGAGGCGGTGCGCCTCAAGACCCACCGGGTGGTGTTCGACGCCGAGCGCGGCCGCGGGACCCGGCTCGAGCCCGTCCCGGCGGCGGAGCAGGCCGCGCCGGCCCTGAGCGAGGAGGAGCGGACCCAGCTGCTCGAGGTCGCGCGCCGGCTGGAGGAGCGGCGCGGCGGCCCCCAGGACGTGGAGTGGGCGATCGACCGCGAGGGCACGCTCCACCTGCTGCAGACGCGCCCGGTGACGGCGGTGGCGAAGGACGCCCCGCGGGGGCGCGAGCGGATCTTCGACAACAGCAACGTGGTCGAGGGCTACCCCGGCGTCACCACGCCGCTCACCTACTCCTTCGTGCGGGCGGGCTACGAGGTGATCTTCCGCCGCTCGGCCGAGGCGTTCGGGGTCCCGGCCGAGACGGTCCGCGCCAACCGGGCCGTGTTCGCGCACATGGTCGCCTTCCTCGACGGGCGGATCTACTACGACCTCCTCAACTGGTACCGCCTGTACGGCATGGTGCCCGGGTTCGAGGAGCGGGTGCGCGCCTGGGAGGCCGCCCTGGGGCTGCCGCCCAGAGCCGAGGCGACCGCGGTGTCGCGCACCCTGGGCGAGTCGCTGGCCCAGCTCCCGCAGCGCGGCCGCACCGCCTGGCGGATCGCGCGCAACTTCGTGCGCCTCGACGCCGACGTGGCCCGGTTCAAGCAGCGGTTCGCCCACGTCCGCGACCAGTTCGTCCGCTGCGACCCCGACGGCCGCGACGCCGAGGGGCTGGTCGAGCTGTACGAGTTCCTGCTGGACGAGCTGCTGGGTCACTGGGAGATCACCACCGTCGTCGACTTCTACGCCTTCCAGCTGCACGCCCTGCTGGGCTCCCTCCTCACCCGCTGGGGCGTGCAGGGCGAGGGCGACCTGCGCAACGACCTGCTGTGCGGCGAGCAGGGCATGGAGAGCGTGGAGCCAGTGCGGTCGCTGTTCGCCCTGGCGGAGGCGGCGCGGGCGGACGAGGCCCTGCTGGCGCTGCTCGCGCGGGAGCGCGACGACCGGCGGGCGCTGACCGCGATCCTCACCAAGCCGGCGCACGAGGCCTTCCGCGACCGGTTCGCCCGGCACGTCGCCAGCTTCGGCGACCGCACCCTGCACGAGCTCGAGCTCGAGACGCCGACGCTGGCCGAGGCCCCCCACCTGCTGGTCCGGCAGCTGCGGAGCGTCCTGTCCAGCGAGCGGCGGATCGAGGACCTCGAGGCCCGCGAGCGCGAGGTGCGCGCCGCGGCCGAGGCGCGGGTGAGCGCCGCCCTGGGGCCCCTGCGTGGGGCGGCGCTGCGCTACGTGCTGCGGCGCACCCGGGCCGCCGTGCGCCACCGCGAGGACCTGCGCCTGGCGCGCTCGCGGGCCTTCGGCCTGGTCAAGCAGCTCTTCCGCCGCCTGGGCGTGCTGCTGGCGGAGGCGGGCCTGCTGGCTGACGCCGAGGACGTGTTCTTCCTCACGGTGGACGAGGTGGTGGGCGCCGTGCGCGGCTCGGCGGTCACCCGCGACCTGGGCGCCCTGGTGCGCCTGCGCCGGGCCGAGCACCGGCGCAACCTGATCGGCGAGCTGCCGGCGCGCGTGCAGGTGCGCGGGATCGCCTACGCCCGCCCCTTCCCCCTCGCCCGCCGGGTCGGCACCTCCCGGGCGCTCACCGGCCTGGGCTGCGCGCCGGGCGTGGTGCGCGCGCGGGCGCGCGTGGTGCGCGACCCCGCCGCCGAGGCGCCGATCGCCGGCGAGGTGCTGATCGCCCGCCAGACCGACCCCGGGTGGGTGTTCCTCATGGTGACGGCCGGCGGCCTGGTGGTGGAGCGCGGCAGCCTCCTCTCCCACACCGCGATCATTGGCCGCGAGCTGGGGATCCCCACGGTGGTGGGCGTGGCGGGGGCGACCGACGCGATCCGCACCGGCGACCTGGTGGAGCTCGACGGCGCCGCCGGGACGGTGCGCGTGCTGGACGAAGAGGCGGCGCAGGGAGCGGCGAGCGAGGCGGAGCCGCCGCGGGAGAGCACGCTCGGCGCCACCACCGGCCAGGCCGCCCCCCGCGCGAAGGAGGCCAAGGCGTGAGCGCCCTGGCGGTCGCCCTGTTCGCCCTCACCGCTCTGGGCGCCCTGACGCTGCTGGCGGTGACGATCGCCCTGCTCGTCAAGGCGGCCGGCCTGTCGGCCGAGCGCGAGCTGCTGGCCCTGCGGCGGCCGAGCGACGAGGAGCTGGCCCGCTTCCCCAAGGTCAGCGTCGTCGTCCCGGTGCGCAACGAGGCCCGCAACGTGGAGCCCGCCCTGCGCTCGCTGCTGGCCTACGACTACCCTCACCTCGAGGTGCTGCTGGTCGACGACGCCTCGACCGACGACACGGTGGCGATCGTCCAGCGCCTGCTGAGCGAGCTCGACCCCGAGGGGAAGCGCGCCCGCCTGCTCGACCTGTCCACGATCGCCGGCGAAGGGGGACCCGAGCGGAGCGCCTTCAAGAGCGGCAAGGCCTACGTGCTCAGCCAGGCCGCCCGCGCGGCCACCGGCGAGTGGCTCCTGTTCGCCGATGCGGACGTGCGCCACCACCCCGACGGCCTGTGGCGGTCGCTGGCCTTCATTCGCGACCACGACCTGCGCGCCTACTCCGCCTCGGGCGTGTACCCCAACCCCGGCTTCTGGGGCGAGATCCTGGAGGGCACCCTGTACGTGGTGGTGTTCTTCGCGATCCCCCTGCGGGCCGTGAACGACCCCGCCTCGCGCCACCTGGGCTGGGCCAACGGTCAGTTCATCATGGTGGAGCGGGCCACCTACGAGCGGCTGGGCGGGCACGCGGCCCTGGCGGGGTTCGCCCAGGACGACCTCGCCATGGGGCGCCTGTTCAAGGAGTGGCAGGTGCCCTACCGGTTCCTGCCCGGCGCGCAGCTGTACACCTGCGTCAACTACGTGGACCTCGACGAGGCACACCGGGGCTGGGCTCGCCTGATCGCGGCCGGCACGCCCTGGCTGAACCGGGGGCGCCCCTTCTTCCTCGCCGTGCTGGCCGCCCTCCTGCTCACCGCGGTGCTGCCGGCGGTCACCGCCGCCCTCGCCTGGAGCGGTCTCCTCCCCGACGTCGCGCCGCTCGCGCACCTGGGGGTGCCGGTGACCCTGCGCGGGCTGTCGCTGGGCCTGGTGATCGGGGCGATCGTGTTCCAGGCGCTGAACCGGGCCAGCATGAAGGTCCCCCTGTGGCGCTCGGTCCTGGCGCCGGTCGGGGCGCTGCTGTGCTGCCGCACCCTGCTGCTCGGCTACCGGAACCGGTTCTCGGCGGGGGCGATCGAGCTGCGCGGGCGCACCCTGACCACCGACGACCCGCAGGCGCTCACGGACCAGGTCGCGCGCGCCCGCGAGGCGAATGGCTGATCCCTCGCCCGTGAAGCCCGCGCCCCCCAGGCCGTCACCGACCGACTGGCCGGGCCCCGTCGCCGACGAAGACCGGCCCTACCTGCCGCTCCTCGCGGGGGTCCCGGCGCGGCCCCACTTCATCATGGGGCTGCACCGCTCGGGGACGACCTTCCTGTACGAGGCCCTCACCGAGGTGCTGCCCCTGGCCGCCCTCACCGCCTACCACGTGCTGTGCTACCCGCGCCTGCTCAGCCGCCATCAGGCGAGCACCCTGCACCAGGACCAGGCCGCCTTCGACGCCCACCTGGCCGCCCTGGGCCTGACCGACCGGCAGATCGACGCGATCGCCCTCTCCCACGCCACGGTCGAGGAGTACGGGTGGCTGCTGCAGAAGTTCGCGGGCTCGGTCCACCTGACCCCCAAGACCCAGCCGGTGTTCGACGCCCTGTGCCGCAAGCTGCTGCTCCTCCAGCCCGGCAGCGAGGCGGCGCTGCTCAAGAACCCCTGGGACACCGCCCACGCGGCGCGGGTCCACGCCCTGTACCCCCGGGCGAAGTTCGTGTTCATCGCCCGCCACCCCCTGCCGATCCTCCAGTCGCAGCTCAAGAACGCGCTCCTGTTCGGGGGCAGCGAGGCCGACTACCTGCAGATGCTCCTGGCCGGGTTCCCCCTGGGCCAGGCGGTGATCGGCGCCCAGCGGCGCTTGTTCCGGTGGGCGGGCGAGGAGCGGTACGGGCGGGTCATGATCCGGATCCTCATGCGAGACATTCGCCGGGAGCTCGCCCGCTACCGCGACGCCTGGGCGGCGCTGCCCGCCGACGCCAAGCTGGAGGTGACCTACCCCCAGCTGACCGAGCGCCCGGTGGAGACCCTGGGCCGCGTGGCGGAGTTCCTGGGCCTCGCCCCACGCCGCCCCCTGGAGTCCGTCGCCCCCCGCCCTCGCGGCGGCCGCCTGCACCCCGAGGTGGAGCGGGTGGCGGAGCGCTTCCTCGCCGACCTCTCCCGCCGGGGGCTGCTGCGGGAGCATCTCGCGGAGGGGTAGCGACCCGCCCTTTTCGCCCGCGCGCCCGCATGGCAGGCTCTCCTCACCATGCAGACCACCTGCAAGCGGCACGGGATCTTCGCCAAGTACCACTGCCCGGTGTGCCACCGGGCGCTGTGCACCCACTGCACCACCCGCGACGGCTGCTGCTCGCGCCGCTGCGCCTGGCGGCGGCGGAAGTTCGGCGTCGTCGGCCGCAAGGGCCCCGAGGACGAGACGAGCTGCGGCGCGGCCCTCCTCAAGGTCGTCCTGGCCGCGGCGGTCCTGGCGGGCGCGCCGTACGCGGCGCACCGAGCCGGGGTGCTCCCGGGCTGAGGCGCCCGCGCGCCAGCCGCCTGCTACAGTCCCGTCGCCTGGAGACGCCATGAGGATCGTGCTGACGCAGGACGCGGAGGAGGCGGCGGAGCTCGTCGCCCAGGCGATCCTCGCGCGCCTGGGCGAGAAGCCCAACCTGGTGCTGGGGCTCGCCACCGGCTCCACCCCGATCGGGGTCTACCGCCGGCTGCGCGAGGCGCACGCCCGCGGCGAGGCCGACTTCTCGCGGGTCCACACCTTCAACCTCGACGAGTACCTCGACCTCGCCCCCGACCACCCGCAGAGCTACCACCACTTCATGCGGGTCCACCTGTTCGACGGGCTGAACGTCCCCGAGGCCCAGATCCACTTCCCCCCCTCGCAGGGCAACCGCCTGCAGCGGCGCTGCGCCGACTTCGAGGAGACGATCGTGCGGGTGGGGGGGATCGACGTGCAGCTGCTGGGGATCGGCTGCAACGGGCACGTCGGCTTCAACGAGCCCACCTCGTCGCTCGCCTCGCGTACCCGGATCAAGACCCTCACCGCCCGCACCCTCGAGGACAACCGCCGCTTCTACGCCGAGGGGGAGGAGCAGCCGGTGCTGGCCGCCACCATGGGGATCGGCACGATCCTCGAGGCCCGCGAGATCCTGCTGCAGGCCCACGGCGCCAAGAAGGCCTCGGCGGTGCGCGCCATGGTGGAGGGGCCCCTGTCGAGCTTCTTCCCCGCCAGCGCCCTGCAGCTGCACCCCGACGTCACCGCCTTCCTCGACCCCGAGGCCTCGCGCCTGCTCACCATGCGCGACTACTACCAGCAGGCGGCGCAGTACCAGCGCGAGCTGGAGGCGGCCAAGCGGCTGTAGCGGCGCGCCGCCGGCCCGGCCGCTATCCTGGCGCGACACCGCAGGGAGGCGGACGTGAGCGACGAGGTGCTGATCCTGGGCGCCGGCATGACCGGCCTCGGCGCCGGCGACGCCCGCGGCGCGCCCCGGGTGGAGGCCCGCGAGCGGCCGGGCGGGATCTGCTCGTCCTACTACCTGCGCCCGGGCTCGCGCGAGCGCCTGCCCTCACCGCCCGAGGACGGCGAGGCCTACCGGTTCGAGATCGGCGGCGGCCACTGGATCTTCGGCGGGGACCCGCTGGTGCACCGGCTGATCCGCTCGCTGGTCCCGGTCAAGACCTACGTCCGCTCGTCGGCCGTGTACCTGCCCGACGAGGACCGGCTGGCGCCGTACCCGATCCAGAACCACCTGCGCGCCCTGGGGCCCGAGCGGGCGGCCCGCTGCCTGGAGGAGATCGCCGGGCTGGCGGCGCGCAAGCCGCCCGTGAGCACCCTGGCCGACTGGCTGCAGGCGAGCTTCGGCCCCTCGCTGTGCGAGCTGTTCTTCGAGCCGTTCCACGAGCTGTACACGGCCGGCCTGTACCGGGAGATCGCCCCCCAGGACGCGTACAAGTCGCCGATCGACCTGCAGCACGTGGTCCGGGGCAGCTTCGCCGCGGCCCCCGGCGACGTGGGCTACAACGCGACGTTCGTGTATCCGGAGCCCGGCCTGGACGCCCTGGCGGCGCGCCTGGCCGAGCGGTGCCAGGTCCACTACGGCCACCGGGTGGAGCGGATCGACACCGAGCAGCGCGTGGTGCACTTCGCGGGCGGCGCCTCGCGGGGGTACCAGGCGCTCCTGTCCACGCTCCCCCTCAACCGGACCCTGGCCATGGCGGGGCTCGAGGTCGAGGAGCGGGCCTGCCCCTCGCCGCAGGTGCTGGTGATCAACATCGGCGCCGAGCGCGGCCCGCGCTGCCCCGAGCACCAGTGGCTGTACGTGCCCCGGAGCAAGGCGGGCTTCCACCGGGTCGGCTTCTACGACCAGGTCGACGTCTCGTTCCTCCCCGCCTCCCGGCGGGCGGACCACGACCGGGTGTCGATCTACGTGGAGAAGGCCTATCCCGAGGGCGAGCGCCCCACCGACGCCGAGCTCGAGGGCCTGTGCCAGGCGGTGGTCGCCGAGCTGCGCGAGTGGGGCTGGATCGGCGAGGCCGAGGCGGTCGACCCCACCTGGATCGAGGTGGCCTACACCTGGGCCTGGCCCGGCTCGCGGTGGGTCAAGGAGTCGCTCGCCGCCCTCGAGCGGCGCGGCGTGTATCAGGTGGGCCGCTACGCCCGGTGGGTGTTCCAGGGGATCGCCGACTCGCTCCGGGACGGCCTCGTCGCGGGGAGCGCGTTTCGGCGCGAGGGCTAACGCAGCTCCCCCTAACGCAGCTCCCTGGCCTCGTATCGCTTCGTCTCGCCGCCCTGCACCAGCACCGTCAGGTGCGCGGTCAGGTCGGCGAGCTCCAGCTCGAGGCGGCGCGGGACCCGGCCCGCCAGGCGCTCCACCACCTGCCGGTAGAACCACACCTGCGCCTCGGGGCCGGCGTTGAAGGCGTCGAGCACCCCCAGGCCCTCGGCGCGCAGGTCGCCCACCAGGGCGCCCAGGTTGTGCCGCTTGTCGCAGGCGACCACCAGCAGGGCGTCCGCCGAGGCCCGCGCCAGGTGCTCGAGGTAGCGCGTCTTGCGCTCCCGCCAGGGCGCCTTCGCCGCCGGCGTGTCGCCCGGCAAGGTGTCGGTGCACTCGACCACGATCCGCGCCACCCGCGCCCCGAAGCGCGCCTCGAGCACCTGGCGGTCGATCGCCTCCACGTCCTCGAGGGCGTCGTGCAGCAGCGCCGCCACCGCCTGCTCCTGGTCGCCTCCGTGCTCGAGGACCAGCGCGCTCACCGCCAGCAGGTGGCACAGGTAAGGCGTCTCCTTGCCCTTGCGGGTGTGCCCGGCGTGAACGCGGGCGGCGAAGGCCACCGCCTCCGCGTACCGGTCGGGGTCGATCATGACGCCCTTGTACTCGATCGTCCCCCCGGCGCGGCTCGTACAATGGCGTCCGGCAGGAGGTCGGGAGGGCGTGGACGCACGGCGCCGATCGTTGGAGCGAGCCTCGGCCGCCGACGGCGACGCCGAATCGGCGGCGCTCCTCCTGCAGGAGCGCCTGCGCGCCGACCCCGACCGCATCGTGGCCGAGCATGCCGGTGGCACCATCACCGCCGCGGCGTTCGATCGGCGGG
>JAWLGW010000076.1:11224-12375 GCA_041690735.1 Planctomycetota bacterium | reverse complement strand
CGCCCCCCGCGGCGGGGCGCGGGCCGCCGCCCCGGGCCGCCGGCCGCGGGGCGGCGGCGCCCCCGTCGCGGGCCAGCCGATCGCCGTGCTGGGGGCCGGCACCGGGCTGGGCCAGGCGTTCCTGGTCGGGCCGGCGGGCGCCCGGCAGGTGGTCGCCACCGAGGGCGGGCACCGCGGCTTCGCCCCCACGGATCCGCTGCAGGACCGGCTGCTGGCGTGGCTGCGGGCCCAGCACGGCGGGCGGGTCTCCACGGAGCGCGTGCTGTCGGGACCTGGCCTGGCCGACGTGTACCGCTTCCTGGTCGAGGCCGAGGGGCGCCCCCCCACCCCGCCGGTGGAGGCGGCCGCGCCGCTCGATCGGCCCGTCGCCGTCTCCCAGGCGGCGCTCGCGGGCGAGCCCACCCCGCGCGCGGCCCTCGACCTGTTCGTCGCCGTGTACGGCGCCGAGGCGGGCGACGTCGCCCTCACCGTCCTCGCCCGCGGCGGCGTGTACGTGGCCGGCGGGATCGCCCCCTACGTGTTCCAGGACGAGGCGCTGCGGGCCCGCTTCCGGCGGAGCTTCGAGGACAAGGGGCGCCTGAGCCCGGTGGTGGAGGCGATCCCGGTGTGGGTGGTCACCGACGACGACCTCGCGCTCCTGGGCGCCGCCGCCGAGGCGGCCGTTTAGCTGGGCGACCCCACCCAGGGCGTGGTCGTGGCCAGCCGCACGAAGCCGCGCCGCTCGAGGATCGGCAGGCTGGCGGGGCTGCAGTCGACCGCGAGGAACCGAACGCCCCGCGCGCGGGCCTCGGCGGCGCGCGCGGCGACCAGCGCGGTGTAGAGCCCGCGTCCGCGCCAGGGGGCGCGGGTGGCGCCGCCCCACAGGCTGCCGAACGCAGAGCCTGCCGGAAAGCGGACCCAGCCCGCCGCGACCAGCCGCTCCGCGGCGAAGGCGCCGTAGACGGTGAGCCCCTCGGGGGCCGCCCGCTTCTCGTCCGCCAGCGCCGCCGCCAGCCATTCGGCGTCCTCGCGGTCGCCGTACACCTCCACGTTGAGGTCGACGAGATCGGCGAAGGCGGCGGGGTCATCCAGGCGGCGGACCCCCACCCCCTCGGGGGGCGGGGCCGCGGGCGCCGGCGCGGCCACAACCACAACCACCCCCCACGCGCGCA
>JAWLGW010000076.1:0-11214 GCA_041690735.1 Planctomycetota bacterium | reverse complement strand
GCGGGGCCGCGAGCGCGCTCGCCTCCACGTCCAGCACCACCAGCGTCTCGGGCTCCTGCGCCACGAGCCCCGCGGCCGCCAGGCGCCCAGGCAGGTCTGCGGGCTGGTCGTAGTCGTAGTGCTTCCACTCGAAGGCTCGGCCCAGGGTAGAGAAGTGCGCGACCTGGCGGGCGATCGCCGCGTCGGCGTCCTCGGCGGTGAGCCGCGCGAACAGCACGGCGTTGTCGTGCGGGGCCGGCGAGGGGCCCACCAGGCGATACACCGGGCCGTCCCAGCCGTGCGCGTAGGCGGGGTCGTCGGTCTGCGGGCGGCAGCGAACCTCCTCGTCGTACCGGGCGCGGAGCGCCGCTACTTCAGCCCCCTCAGGTACCACTGCCCCTCCTCCTGCTCGAAGGTGACGATCTCCTGCGACTCCCCCTCGCCGCGAATCACGTAGCGCACCTTACGACCGATCTCTCCCAGCGAGTAGTTGGTGAAGGGGGTCACCAAGGCCGGGCTCGGACCGTGGGCCTCGATCACGTCCCGCAGCTGCACCGGCTCGATCCCGAGCTCGGTGGCGCAGCGGCTGATCTCGGCCGGCGCCCGGGGCGAGCCCGCCAGGTGCGCCGCCAGGGCGGTGACGAAGGCGTCGATCGCCCGGCGCGACTCCCCCAGCAGCGCCTTGAGCGTCTCGCGGTAGTAGGGGGCGCGGAAGTCGATCACCACCTTCTCGAGGGTGCGGGTGTCGATCCCCTCGGTGCAGCTGCGCCGCTTGCAGGGCACCTCACCGCGCCGGCACTTCGAGCAGGTGGCGACGCGGCCGGCGCGCCCGCGCAGCTTGCCCGTCCCGTTGCAGCGGGTGCACGGGCTCGAGCCCGCGCCCTTGCAGGAGGAGCAGCGCAGCTTCTGCCGCTTGGTGAGCCAGTCCTTGAGGAGGCCCTCGATGTCCCGGCGGTCGCCGTCGGTCAGGGGCTGCGGCTTGGGCGTCGCCGGCGGGGCCGGGGCCTTGGCGAACAGGGTGCTCTGGAGCTGCTCGGCCTCGGCGCGCGCCGCGCGGCCGGCCTCCGTCTCGGGGAACCGCTCGGCGACCTGGAAGAACTTGGCCAGGGCGCCCATGGCGTCGTCGGGGTTGGCGTCGCGGAAGGCCCGGGCTTCACCCAGCAGCCGCTCCGCCTCGGCGGAGGGATCCGGCTGCGCCGGGCGCGCGACCGCCTCGGGCTGCTCGTCCTGGGGAGCCGCCGCCTCCTCCTCGGGCGCGGGATCCTCGGGCTCGATCTCCTCGGGGTCGACCATGGGGGACATCTTGTGGCACCAGAACAGCAGCGAGGCGACGTCCTGCATGAGGCGGTTCCCCTCGGGGTCCTCGGGGCGCCCCGCCAGGTAGCGCTCGAGGAGGCGCGAGGCCTGCTCCAGGTGTCCGATCGCCTTCTCGTTCTCCAGGAACTGGTTGGCGCCCGGCTTGCGCCCCTCGGCCAGGCACTTCTGCCCGGCGACGTAGGCCTTGCCGGCGGCGGCCAGCAGCTCGTCGGGGGTCTCGCCGCGGGCGAAGCCCGGGAGCGCCAGCAGCGCGGCGACCGTCACCAGCAGCGCGCACAGGCGCCCGCTCCAGCCGTTCATGGTGTCCCTCCTCTCGCTCCTACAGGCCCGCCGGATCGATCTCGCCGTGGATCGACAGGCCCGTGAGCACCACGCGAATGTTGGTCATGTACAGGCCGATCCGCCCGTCGAGCTTCTTGCTCAGCTTGCCGGTCTCGGCCAGCTTGATCTTGTCGACCCAGCAGGTGATCTCGCCGTCCGCCACCTCGTAGCGGACCGTGACGTCACGGCCGCTGCCGACCTTGCTGCGGTCGATCGGCATCCGCGCCAGCGGCTTGTAGCCACGCGAGGTGCGCTTGGAGAAGTAAGGCCCCCACTGGCCGCCGCTCTTGCCGTCGGCGAACACGAACACCAGCTGCGAGGAGGGCGCGATCCACTCCAGCCGCAGGCGGTACTCGACGGTGAAGTCGCCCTTCAGGGGGAGCACGTGCAGCATGAGGCCCTGTCCCCGCGAGCCCACCCCCAGCTCGAAGCCCTGCGAGTAGCTGGTGTTGACCTCGGCCTTGTCGAAGCCGCGCACCTCGAAGTCCTCGGCCTGGGCCGGCTCGTTGAACGCATACTCCAGCTCGACTCGCCTGTCCTTGCCGTAGTTGGCCTCGACGAACAGGAGCTCGCCGAGGGCCTTGGCTTGAGGGGAGTCGGGGTCCAGCTCGCGCTTTTGAGGGGCGTCCTTGCCTGCGGCGTCCTCGGCGCGCGAGGGGGCGATCGCCGCGACGGCGGCCAGGGCGACGACGGCAGCGATCTGGGGGCGCGCGCGAGGGTCGATCATGCCGGGGCTCCTTACAGGCAGATCTTGGGCCCGGGCGCCATGCGAACGCTGGGCCGGCAGCTAAGCGTTGCATTCACCGACGAGGTGCCGTCAACGCCGTTGACGCTCCGCCAGATCCGGAAGCGCCGGGACTCCCTTGCGGCGTCCGGGGCACGCCCTACCATTGGGGACCCTCCGAGGAGACCCCATGGCGCACTCCAGCCACACCATCACCACTGCCGCTCTGCTCGCCTCGCTCTCGCTGCTCGGCTGCGGCTCCGATCCCGAGCCCCGGCCCGAGCCCGAGACCGAGACGTGGAGCGACGCCAAGCCCGAGCCCGCGCGGCCGGACTACCACGAGCTCCTGCAGGCCACGCCCGAGCCCGCCGTGCTCGACGGGCGGCCGGTGCTGCTGACGGGTGCCCCCGGGGGGGCCTACTACGAGACCGCCCGCGGGCTGGCCCGCCTGGGCGACGAGGTGCGAGCGCCGCTGGCCCTCCTGTCGGCCGAGGGGTCGGTCGACGCCCTGTATGGCGTGGCGCTCGGCCTGGGGGACCTCGGGATCGTGCAGGCGGACGTCCTGCGCGACCCGGCCCACAGCGGCGTGCGGGAGGGCGTCGAGGTGCTGTGGCCCCTCATGCGCGAGGCGGTCCACGTGGTGGTGCGCCCCGACGGGCCGGACAGCCTGTGGGACCTCAGCGGCAAGCGGATCGGGATCGGCCCGCCTGGCGGCGGAGCGGCGACCACCGCCCACAACGTCATCGCCGCCCTGCGCCAGGTCCAGGCGGAGCTCGCCGACGAGCAGCAGTACGTGACGTTCGAGGCGCCGACCCTGGTGCGCAAGCACACCGCCGCCGCCCTGGCCGACCTGCAGGCCGGAGCGCTGGACGCGGTGGTGGTGGTGGGCGCCGAGCCCGTCCCGGCGCTGCTCCGCCACGGCGAGCAGAGCGGACAGCCGGTCAGGGCGCTCTCCTTCGACGCGCGCGTGCGGGCGGCCCTGGCGGCGATCGACCCGGTGTACGGCGCGGGTGAGGCCCGGGTCACCGTGCCGGCGGTCCTGATCGCCCGCAGCGGTCTGCGCGGCTGGGGCCCGATCGAGCGGCTGACCGCCCACGTGCAGGAGGCCGAGGGGAAGAACGCCTTCCAGTCGGCGCACCCGGCCGCCGTCGCCGTGGGCGAGCCGGTCGAGGCGGGGCTCACTCCCCGCGAGGGGCTATCGGTCCGATACCGCGCGCCCTCGCAGCCCATGCGGATCGCCGCCGGCGCGCCCGCCGGCACCTACGCCCGCGTGGCCGAGGGCGTGGCTCGGGCCCTGGGCGAGGCGGTCACGGTCGAGCAGCTCGAGACCACCGGCGCGGTGCAGAACCTGGCGCTGGTCGCCAGCGGCGAGGCCGAGCTGGCGATCGTGCAGGAGGACGTGCTGCTGGAGGCGCTGCGCCGCCCCGGCACCGCCCGACTGGTGGCGCGGGCCGCCGTGGTCGCGCCCCTGTTCACCGAGGAGGTCCACCTGATCGGCGCCAGGGCGCAGGAGGGCCTGGCGGGGCTGCAGGTCGGGCTGGGCGAGGCCGGCTCGGGCACCCTGCTCACCAGCGAGCGGCTGCTGCGCGCCATGGGCGTCGAGCGTCACCGGGTGATCGGACTCTCGGCCAGCAGGGCCACCACCCTCGCGGCGCTGCGGGCGGGCGACCTCGACGCGGCGCTGTTCGTGGGCGGGCAGCCCCTCGAGTTCCTCACCGGCCTGGAGGCGCCCTTCGCGCCCCTCGACGAGCAGCCGGGCTACCAGACGGCGCAGCTCGACCCCCAGGCCTACCCTCAGCTGAGCGAGCCGGTGCCGACCGTGGCGACCCGGGCCCTGCTGGTGTCGCGGTTCGACCTCGAGGCCGAGCAGGTGGCGGCGATCGTGCAGTCGCTGTTCGCCAACCGGCAGAACCTGGCCAGCCTCCACCCCAAGTGGGGCGAGCTCACCGAGGAGGCGCTGATCACGGCGCCCGAGGGGCTGCGGCTGCACCCCGGCGTGCAGCAGGCGCGCGAGGCGGGCCTCGAGGTCGACGCGGCGGATCCCTGGTAAGCAGCCCCCGCTTCGACCGGCGATCGCCATGCAAAGCAGGCTCGGCCGCTTCTGCACCCGAATGAAACGCATTTCGGAAGTGCGGCGGCGGCCGTTGGCCTTAAGTCGTTAGCGAGGAAAGCGCTGGTGGCCGTGGGCCGACGCGTGCTATGACGGCTGCGAAACCGGGACGCCCGAGGCGAACATGAGAATCTTCCGCGCGCTCATCTGCGGCTCCGCCATGTGCGGGGCCATGTTCCTCGGCTCGTATGCCAAGGGGGATCCGCCGATCCGTGACCGGATCCCGCGGCTCACCGACCCCGTGATCTACGACACCGAGTTCGGCACCTACACCGACCAGCAACCGTTCGTGGCGTCGGTCAACTGGGACCATCCGTTGATCAAGGGGGCGCAGCCCGCGGTCGAGGCGGTCTCCCGCTCGACCATGAGCTACGGCGATCACCTCAAGATCTACGACCTCGACGCCGAGAACGACTGGAGCGGCCAGAAGGGCCTCTACCACTACTGGGACACCAAGCACGACGCCGACCCGGACGAGCGGCAGCGGAACCTCGACGAGATCGACGCCAAGGTGGCGCGGGCCAACTACGAGAACTTCGTCCGCACCCTGCTGGGCGAGTGCCGCGACTACCCCTACATGGTCAAGCGCAAGCTCGAGGTGCTGGCGCTGCACACCACCGTCAACCTGGCGGGGCCGCAGGGGGACGTCGCCGACGCCGAGAACCCCTTCGACTCCCTCACCGGCGACGGATACTCGCGCCTGCGGTGGATCGAGTCGGAGCTGTACGAGGCGCGCCTCGCCAAGCTGAACCCGGGCGGCCAGAGCCGGTTCAACTACGCCTGGAACGAGGTCGGCCACGTCTGCAACCGGGTCGACAACTCGGTCAAGCCGTTCACGGTGGCGGAGGTCCGCTACATCTTCAGCGAGTGGCTGCGGGGCGACCCCAAGCCGTTCAACCTGGACCAGTTCGAGGCGGGCCTGCAGAAGTTCATCGCGGAGAACTGCGACCCCGACCCCAACGGCCCCGACCTGGGCTACATGATCAACCACCGGGGCCACAAGAACTTCAAGGCGAACTGGTTCGAGTGCAACGGGTTCATCTGGGCCTCGCGCGACGCGGCCCGGATCGCCGAGGCGCAGCTGCGCAACAGCAGCCTCACCTTCGACCCCAGCTACTACCAGCGGCCGTTCGCCTTCCGCCGCGAGAAGACCAAGGAGCTGCTGGGGGCGTACCTCTTCTATCCCAGCGAGCACCACGAGCACATGCGCAAGGCCTCCGAGTCGGGCGGCGGACCTCACCTGTACGTCGACAACGAGGACGCCAACGGCGACGGCGTGGCCGACTACCGCCTGTTCGCGGACGTGCAGGGCTCGGGAGACATCGGGCTCGGCTCGCAGGCCCTCCACCGCGACAAGGTGGCCGCCGGCGCCGTGACCCGCGAGACGGTCAAGAGCTTCAGCGCCTACCGCATGCGCCGCTGGAAGGACTGGGGCTTCAACAGCACCTTCACGGTGAACGCCGCCACCCGGGCTGACTTCGCCGCCGACGGGGTGTTCGACGCCAGCGACAGCGACGAGGAGGCGACCTTCAAGCTGCGCATGGCGCGGGTGAACCAGGCCCTCGACCGCCACACCAACTGGGGCCCCACCCACATGTTCTCGGTCAAGGCGAGCCAGATCGCCAAGCGCTACGCGGTGCGCGGCGCCCACTCGCCGATCGTGGCCATGAGCTACGAGATCAGCAAGTCGCACAGCTTCGCGGTGGGCAACTACCCCTCGACCCACCCCAAGGACCAGAACAAGACCAAGTTCATGTTCATCGTCAAGCTGCCGACCAAGAGCTACTACGACGAGCGGGACATGCGCGCCGGCCGGCGGATCTTCTGGGACGAGGCCTACCTCAACGAGACCTCGCTCAGCAACGACTACTACCACGAGCGGGCGCTCGACAAGTTCGGCTGGATCCCGGCCGACGACATCAGCACGGCCGCCTACCTGGCCGAGGCCGACGGCGAGGCGAGCTACTACCCGCCCTACACCAGCAGCAGCGTGTGGGGCAGCGGCAGCGGGATCATCGAGGCGTTCGAGAGCTCGACCGACGCCGACGACTGAGCGCGCTCGCGAGCGACACCCGGACGGGGGCGGCCAACCGGCCGCCCCCGCTTCGTTCCGGAGGGCCGACCTGCCCGCCAGCGCGTGTCCTGCCTCGTCTCACCGGATCACCACGACCTCTGGCCGGGCCTTGCCGAGCTGCTCGCAGGCCGACAGCGTCACCCCCTCGCAGCCCTCCAGGCGCAGGCGCCGCAGGGCGGGCAGGTCGCGCAGGTGGAGCAGCCCGAGGTCGCTGATCCCGCCGCACCAGGACAGGTCGAGCTCCTCGAGGCGCTCGAGGCGGCCGAGGTGGGCCAGGCCGGCGTTGGAGAGGGTGCCGCACCAGGACAGGTCGAGGCGGCGCAGGGCGCGCAGGGGCTCGAGGTGCGCCAGGCTGGCGTCGGTGAGCCCGTCGCAGTGAGCCAGCACCAGCTCCTCGAGGCCGCGCAGCGCGCCGAGCGCGGCGACGCCGGCGCGCGTCAGCCGCTTGCAGTCGGTCATGTTGAGGGCGCGCAGGGTGGCGCGTCGACCGAGGGCAGCCAGGGCCTCGTCCCCGACGCGGGAGCACCAGGCGAGGTTGAGGCGCTCCAGCTGGGGCAAGCCGGCGAGGGCGGCGACCCCTGCGTCGGTGAGCCGCAGGGAGGGGCCCAGATCGAGGGACCGCAAGCGGCGGAGGGCCGCCAGGTGCGCCAGGCCCTGGTCCGTCAGGAGCTGGCAGCCGCGCAGCTCGAGGCGCTCGAGGCGCTCGAGGCGGGTCAGGGCGGCCAGGCCGTCGTCGCGGAGCGGCGTGCACCAGGCGAGGCTGAGGCTGCGCAGCTGCGGCGAGAGGTGGCGCAGCCCCGACCCGTCGATACGGGCGCTCTCGACCCGGCAGGTGGAGAGCCGCTCCAGCGGGGCCAAATGCGCGAGGCCCGCGTCGGTCGCCGCGGTGTCGGCGAGGTGCAAGCTCTCCAGCTCACGCAGCGCGCCGAGGTGCGCCAGGCCGCGGTCGCTGATCCGGCGGGCGCCGGTCAAGGTCAGCCGCAGCAGGGACAGCTCGCCCAGGGTCGCCAGCCCCTCCTCCGCCACCTGACCGCACTCCAGCAGACTCAGACGGCTCAGCCGGCCGAGGCCCACCAGGCGACGCACGCCGGTCTCGGTGAGCTCGCTGCAGTCGCTCAGCTCGAGCCGGCGCAGGCTGACGCAGTGGGCGACGCGCTCCACCACCGCGTCGGTCACCTGCAGCCGCTTGGCGACCAGCCCTGGCACGTCGTGGACCGTGAGGATGTGACACACCTCGCGCAGGGCGCTGAAGGCCGAGATCCCGAAGGGGAGGTGCGGCTCGGGCTGCACCCACCAGCCGCGGTGGGGCGGGATCTCGAGCCCGGCGCCGCCGGCGGGGGTGCGCCCGACCTCGACCGAGCGGCCGTCGGCCAGCGCGGCGAACACCCGCAGCTGCAAGGGGACGTTGAAGGTGCGCCCGGGGTGGACCTGCTGCTCGAGGAGCCGCGCCGGCACGCTCAGGCCCGCCCGCAGGCGACCCGAGATGGTGCGCCGCAGCGCCTCCTGATCGGAGGGGTCGGCCTCCCAGGCTCGCTCCCATCGACGCCAGGCCGCGTCGGGCATCCCGACCTCCTACGGACAGCCTAGCAGCGGCGGCCCGGACGGTCTCACCCACCCGAGCGCAGGGTGGCCGTTGGACCGACCCGGAGCGAGCACCCGCGCGAGGTGGGTGGAGCGCGGGGGGGGGCGAAGCCCCCCCCGCGAACCACACTGTTCGCTGCCGTGCCACCGGGCCCGGCATGGTGCGACAGCATCGGGGGAGCCGAAGCCCCCCCGCAGGCCCCCCCCTCTCAGGCAGCTGCCGGCGTGCCCTCTTCCGGCGCCTCGCTGGCCTCGGCCTGCGCCTGGCGCAGGCTGGCCTCGAACCGCTCGGCGGCGGTGCGCACCGGCTGGACCACGTTCAGCAGCAGGCTGGCGCCGCGCTGCTGGGCGCGGGCCACGGGGCCGGTGCGCAGCCAGTGCTGGCTGCGCTCGCGCAGGTGGGTGAGGGGCGCCTCCAGCGGACGCGCCTCGAGGAAGCCGCGGGCCTTGCCCAGCGCCTCGCCCCACTGGGCCTCGATCTTCTCGGCCCCGACCGCCTCCCAGGCGCGGTCGAACAGGCCAGACCTGGTGTGAGCCTCGGGGGCCTCGGCCTCGGGCGTCTCAGGGGTCTCGGCGGTCTCGGGGGCCTCGGTCTCGTTCGCGTGCTCGGTCATGAAAAATCCTCCTGGTTGACGGGCCCAAGAGTAGCGGCCGTAGCGCAGTGCGTCAATTGAAAATGTCGCACTGCGTCAAGTCGCTCTGGGGCATAGGCCTATAGCTGACGAGGCCGCCCCGAAGGCGCCGCCGGGCTGGGCGGTCGGGGCTACAATCGGCCCCTCATGCACACCCCGCCGGGATACGAGCGACGCGAGGTGAACGGCGCCCTGCTGGTGCTGCGGAGCGACCTCGCCGAGGCCCTGGTGACGGCCGGGGTCGACGACCCCGAGGCGCTGGTGCGCCGCGCGCCGAGCGAGCTGCGCGGGCGCGGCGGTCTGGCGCGGCTGGAGCTGGGCGACGCCTCGGTGATCGTGCGGCCGCTGCGGCGAGGAGGCCTCCTGGGGCTGTTCGTGCGCCGCTGCTCCTTCGACCCCCGCCGGGCGCGCGCCGAGCTGGAGGTGTCGGCGGCGGCCGCCGCGCGGGGCGCCGCCGTGCTGGAGGTCGTAGCGGCCGTCACCCGGCCGGCGGCGCTCGGGTATCGGCACGGGCTGGCGACCCTGGAGGTGGCGGGGGCGCAGGACCTCATGACGCTGCTGCGCGGCGGACCGTCGCCTCGCCAGCGGGCGCGGGCCCTGCGGGCAGCGGGCCGAGCGATCCGGGCGCTCCACGAGGCGGGCGTGGACCACGTCGACCTCAACCTCAAGAACGTCCTCCTGCGTCCTGACGGCCAGGCGCTGGTGATCGACCTCGACCTGTGCCGCCTGACCGACGGCCCGCTCCCCCAGCCCGCCCGCGAGGCGAACCTCCTGCGCCTGCTCCGCAGCTGGGTCAAGCTGAGCGTCGCCGAGCCCGCCGCCGTGCGACCCCGCGACCCGCTGCAGCTCGCGCGGGCCTATGCGGGACGCGACCGGGAGGCCCTCCGCCGGTGGGTGCGCCTGGGCGCCGCGGCCCGCTTCCCCCTCCACCGCCTCCGCTGGCGCCTGCTCCCGCCTCGCGTATGAGCTGGTTCCGCCGCCGGCCGCCGCGCCCCCTCGACCTGTCCGTCACCGTGACCGCCTGGAACCGGGCTCGCGAGCTGGAGGGGCTGCTCGCCAACGTGGAGGCCTTCGCGCGGGAGATCGTGGTCGTCGACGGCGGCAGCGAGGACGACACGGCAGCGGTGGCGCAGGCGCACCCCAAGGTGCGGTACGTGGAGCGGGTCTGGGACGGGCACTTCGGCCGGCAGAAGAACGCCTCCTTCGCGGCCGCGAGCGGGGAGTGGATCCTGCACCTCGACACCGACGAGCGGGTGGGGCCGGCGCTGGAGAAGGCGCTCCCGCGGCTGTGCGCGCGGCGCCACTCCTTCTACCGGGTCCCCATGCTGTGGCTGGTCTCGGAGAGCCCGCTCCAGTACGTGCGCAGCGCCAAGCACTATCCCTGCCCGGTGCCCCGTCTGTTCCGCAACCTGCCCCAGCACCGCTATCAGGAGGACGTGCGTCCGGTCCATCCGGAGTTCCCCAAGGAGGTGGTGCGGCGCATGAAGAAGCTGAGCGGCGTCTACCTGCACCACTACTGCCTGGCCTGGCTCAGCCGCGAGGAGCTGCGAGCCAAGGCCGCGCGCTACGCCGAGGAGCAGCCCGGCAGCGAGCCCACCAATCGGGCCTACTACCTGTGGTGGGAGGGGCCGCACGAGGTGTTGCCGGTGGGGGCGTGGGCGTGATCGAGCGGCGGGCGGTCGAGGACCTGGCGGGGCTGCGCGCGGCCTACAACGCGATCTACGACCGCGCGGAGTACGGCGAGCGGGAGGCGCTGTATCGGCTGGTGCAGCGCCTGCTCGAGGCGACGCCTGACGCGCCGGTGCTCGACGTGGGCTGCGGGACCGGCCCCTTCGCCCGGTTCATGGAGCCGCACGGCGTGCGCGTGCTGGGCGTCGACCTCGCCGACTCGGCGCTGCGCAAGGCGCGGGAGCGGGGGGTCACCGGGCTGGCGGTCGCGCAGGGGGAGCGGCTGCCGTTCGCCGAGGGGGCCTTCTCCCGGGCGGTGTGCCTGGGGAACCTGGAGCACTTCCTCGACCCCGCCGCCGGCGCGCGCGAGCTGCGGCGGGTGCTGGCCGAGGGCGGCCGGGCGGTGGTCATGCTCCCCAACGCCTACTACTCGGGCGACCTGTGGCGGGTGATCCGCACCGGGCGCGGCCCCGACCACCACCAGCCCCTCGACCGCTTCGCCACCTGCGCCGAGTGGCAGGACCTGCTGGAGGCGGCGGGGCTGCGGGTGGCGTCGGTGCACCGGTGGGACAAGGGGAAGCTGTGGAAGCGGCTGTTCCCGTTCCACCTGGCGTATCACTTCGTGTACGTGGTGGAGCGGTAGCGGGGGGGAGCCCGGTGCCCGTGCCCGAAGCCGCTTCGGGCACGCGGTGGCCGCGAGAGGCAGTCGCAAGACGGCGGACGAGTCGGAGCATTCCCTGTTCTCATTCTCTGTTTGCTGTTGATATTCCGTGTTCGATCTCCTCGGGCTGCCGCGGCTGCATTCTCG
>JAWLGW010000075.1:0-12492 GCA_041690735.1 Planctomycetota bacterium | reverse complement strand
TGGGTCTCGCCCTCCCGCGGCTGGCGTCGCTCGCGCGGGAGGAGGTGGGGCTGGAGAGCGAGATCGGCGACGCCGACGTCGCCCTGTGGCGCGGGGACGTGCGCCTCGACGACGTGACGGTGCGGCTGGCGGGCGAGCTCGAGCCGGTGGCCCGGATCGATCGGATCGACGCGAACCTGTCCGTCTCGGCGCTGGCGACCGGGCAGGTGCGGCTGCAGTACGCCAGGGTCCGCGGCCTGCGCGGGGTGCTGCGGCGCCAGCCGGATGGGCAGCTCGAGATCGTGCGCCAGATCAAGGAGGCCATCGGACCGCTGCCCAAGAAGATGAAGAAGGCGCGCGACCCCGACCTGGTGGTCCTCGGCGACATGGTGGTGGAGGACGCGGTGGTGCACGTCATCGACCTCAGCGTGGAGCCGGTGATCGACGCCCGGGTCTACCTGGACGCCGAGGCGACCGGGCTGCGGCCGCTGTCCGCCCGTCCCTGGCCCGATCACGCCCGGCTGCGCGCGTCGGCGCCAGGTTACTTCGACACGCTGGCGCTCGAGGCGCGCCCGGCGGTCGCCCAGGGCGAGACCACACGGGTGCGGCTCGCCCTCCGGAACGCCGGCCGGGAGGCGATCGAGGCCTACGGCGGCTTGATCGGGATCCACCCGGAGGCCGGCCGGTACGACCTCTCCTTGCGAGCCAGCGGTGACCGCGCGCCTGCGCTGACCCGGGCCCCGGCGCACCTCGCGGTGCGCGACCTCGAGCTCGTCGCCGACGGCGAGGAGAGGCTGCGGGTGGAGGCGGCGACCTGCCCGATCAGCGTGTGGAAGCGCGACGTGCGCCTGGGCGACGTGCGCGTGCGGGGCGTGCGGGCGGTGGTCCGGCGGGCCGAGGACGGGGCGTTGATGATCGGCGGGCTCCGCCTGGGCGACCCCCGGATGCGGGGCGGGCGGGAGGAGGGCGCCTCGGGGCCGGACGCGCCGGGACCGCCCCAGCTGCGGCCGCGGCTGCGGCTCGAGTCACTCCGCGCCCAGGACCTGCACGTCGAGCTGAGGGGGGCCGACGCCGAGGCGTTCCCGGGCGGGCTGACGGTGCACCGCGCGGCGGTGGGCACGATGACGGTCCGCCGCCTCCCCAGGGACGCCGCGCCGCCGGCCCCCTTCATGGTGCGGGCCTCCGCCCCGGGGGTGGTGGGGGAGGTGGCGGTGGTGGGCAGCGCGGCGGTGACCTGGCGGTCGATCGCCGCCGAGCTGCGGGCTGCCGCCGAGGCGATCCAGCTGGAGGCGCTGACCGCGCGGATCCCTGGAGCCGAGGCGACCGTCGCCGAGGCGTCGGCGTCCTTCGCCCTCCGGGCTCGCCTGGAGCAGGTCGAGGAGGGGGGGCCGGTGGCGCTCGACGCGGAGCTGTCGGACGTGTCGGTGCAGGCGCCGCAGGCGGAGCGACCGCTCCTGTTCCTGGAGCGGGCGGCCCTCGCCTCGCCGGACCTGGGGCGCGGACGGATCGCGTCCGCCGTGGCGACCGGCCTCGTCCTCGACGTGCACCGCGAGGCGGACGCCGGCACGATCGAGCTGCTCGGCCTGCGCTGGAGCCCCGAGGAGGGGCCCGTGGAGGCCGAGCAGCACCCCGGGCCTGCCCCGCGGGAGTCGAGCGCCCGGAGGGAGCGCCGGTCGCCCGGCGGGCCGGCGTCCGCCGAGCGGACCCTGCCCGACTTGCGGATCGATGAGCTGGTGCTCGGCGTGCGGAGGGTGCGCTACCAGGAAGGGGAGCGTCCGCCGATCGTGCTCCGCGACGCCCGGCTCCGCGCCACCGAGCCGGTCGTCCTGTATCGGGCGTTCCCCGCCGCCAGCCCGCCGATCGCCCTCCACCTGAGCGGCTCGCTCCCCCAGCTCGTCGACCAGCTCGAGGTGGGCGTCCGCGCCACGCCGCTGGCCGCCTACCCCGAGGTGCAGGTGTCGGTCGAGGTGGCCGGGCTGGACGTGGAGGGCCTCGCGGCGCGGATCGAGGCGCTGGAGGGGAAGTTCACCGCGGCCTCTCCGCTGGAGGGGTCCCTGCGGGCCTCGCTGCGAGTCCCCGGCGCCGGTCCGCTGTTCCCGTCCGATCCCGCCGCGGAGGGGGATCCGATCCCGTTCGAGGCGCGGCTGACGGACGTCCAGGTGCGGGCGACGGCCCTGAACCAGCGGCTCGAGGTCCGCGGCGCCCTGGCGCGGGGTCGCTACGCTCCCGAAGAGGAGGGGGTCAGCCTCCGCTCCCTGGACGTGTTCGCGCCCCAGCTGTCGTTCATACGCCACCAGGACTACCACGAGTTGCTCGGGATCCGGGTCGCGACCGAGGAGGAAGACGACGAGGACGAGGCACCCGCCCCCGAGGCCCGGCTCCGGATCGAGCGGATCAGGATCCGGCAGGGCCAGCTCGACCTCGTCGACCGCACGGGGCAGGAGCCGGTCGTAATGCCGGTGCGCCACCTCATGGTCGAGCTGCGTGACGTGCCCCTCGGGCGCAGCAGGACGCCCATGACGATCGAGGTGGTGGCGCGGAGCGGCGACGTGGTCCTGCCGGAGCGCAAGACCCTCGGCGGCGCGATCGGAGACTTCCTGCGCGACTGGTCGAGGCGCTTGCGGCAGGCCCCCACCGCGCTGGTGCGCCGGCCCCTGTTCAACGAGCTGCAGGTGCGGGGGCGGCTGACCCTGGGCGAGCCCGTGGTCGGCCAGGTGAGCGTGCGGGTCGCCCGCCTGGAGGTGGCGCACTTCGAGCCGCTGATCCCCTCCGAGAACCTGGAGATTCGCGACGGGCTGCTGGACGCGGGGATCGTGCTGGAGCTCGAGCAAGATGGCGACCTCGAGATCTCGACCCGCCTGTTGTTCCAGCACCTCGACGCGGAGGAGCCGGTGGGGGGAGCGGTCATGCGCTTCCTGGGGCTCCCCACCCCGCTGGGCACCACGATCTTCCTCCTCCAGGACGAGCACCAGCGGATCCACCTCTCGACGCAGCTCCAGCTGGAGGAGGGGCGGAAGCCCGAGTACGTGCTCGGGGCGGTGTTCCGGGCGATCGGCGAGGTGGTGTCGCGGGCGGTGCTCCGCTCGCCGTTCCGGATCCTGGGCACGATCGAGCGGCTCACCAGGCGCACCGTCGACCTGATCCGCGGCGAGTCGCTCAGCGATCAGCAGAGGCTGCTGGGGCCGAACCTCGACCCGGTCACGGTCCCCTTCTGGCCCGGCGTCCCCACCCCGCCGCCGGACGCCTTCTCGCACTCGCTGCGCCCGCTGCTGGAGCGGATCGGCGACGACGAGGAGCTGATCCTCACGCTCCGTCACGAGCCCGGCCGCGCGGACGCGGAGGTGGCCCGGCGGCGGGCGAACCCCAGCAGGGGGGATCGCTTCGAGGCCATCGAGGCGCTCGCCCGCTGCCGGGACGAGCTCACCGAGCGACGGCAGCTCCTGCGGGTCAACGCCGCCCTCGCCCTGCGGGCAGGAGACGACGAGGCCCTGGAGCGGGCGCGCTGGCAGCTGGCCGGCGTCATGGATGGGCTGGGTCGCGTCGAGCATGGACGGGACCAGTACGTCGAGCTGTACGCCCCAGGGGCCGGCTCCAGCTGGTCGTTCGAGGAGCGCACTCAGGCCGCCCTGCTCGAGCTCGGCTCCGAGCGGCTGGACGCGGTGGTCAAGGGCCTGCTCAGGAGCGGCGTCCCCAACCTGTCGGGGAGGATCGAGGTGCTCGAGCCGGTTCAGGGCGAGCCGCGCCGCGCCAGGGGCGCCGTCGTGGTGCAGCCGCGGACGACCTGGAGCGAGGCGGCCGTCGAGGACGGCTGGCGCGCAGTCCTCCCCTGGATGGGGGATTCCAGCGACTGAATGAGGGGGCGCGATCCTGCGACGTCTCTCTCTCGTGCCCGTGCCCGGCGCGCTTCGGGCACGGGCACGGGCACGGGCACGGGCACGAAGGCAGGAGGCGATGCTGAGTCCTGCCCCTGCATTTGGCAGCCAGGCCCGCGGCGACAGGGTTCGCTGCCGATGGGGCGGCCTCGCCTCGGCGCTGGGGTCGACCGCGGCCCTGGGGCGCGCGTCCGCGCCCCGATCCGACCGAGGCGGCGCACGCACCGCCGCTGGCGCCGGGTTTGCTCTTGCCTCCGGTGTCGCGGCCGGCGGAACCCGGCGGCGGACGCTCTCGCGACGCTCGGTCGAGGAAGGAGCCACACTCATGAGACCGCCCCGCAACGTGCTCGATCCGTTCCCGGCCCCCCGCCAGTCCTTCCAGGCCGGCCAGTGGGTGCTCGACCTCCGCACGGACACCGTCGTCCAGATCGCCGAGGCTCATCCCGAGTTCGGCTCGTACCGCCTGGCCGACGGGCGGTGGGTGCTGGGGCATCACCTCGAGGAGCCCCTCGAGGCCAGCCGCAAGCGCGACCTCGACCGCTCTCGCCGTCGGCGCGCCGTCCGCGAGCGTGCCAAGCGCATCCGGCGTCAGCGGTCGTTCAGCAGCGTCGCCGCCACCGGGGCGGCGCTGTGCCTGATCCCGGCCATGTGGCTGACCGTCCAGGAGGTGACCTCGCCCGAGCTGTTGAGCGGCCCGACGCCGATCGCCGCGGTCCACGCCGACGCGGGGTGGGCGCCGTACGTGTCGAACGCCCGGATCGCCGAGCTCGACCCGTACCGCCGCCGGCTGGCGCAGGCCCTCGACGTCCTCGGCCCCTCCATCCAGGAGCGACTGGACCAGGTGCGCCTCACGATCGCCGAGGAGTCGGCGGCTCGCCGCGCGATCGCGGCCTTCGCCGACGCCGGTGACGCGCCCAGCCCCACTCTGGCGCGCCACCAGGCGCGCGAGCAGCTCGTGGCGGAGCACGGCGCCCGCGCCGTTCCGTACCTCGTCGACGCGCTGCGCGGCCCCGACTACTGGAGCGCCCGTGTCGCCGCTCAGGCCCTGGGCCAGCTGGCTCGCGGCCCTGAGGCCGAGCTGGTGAAGTGGCTGGCTCACCGCCTCGAGGCGCCGGCGGCCCTGATCGGGCTCTTCGGCCGCGGCCCCTGGAGCGAGCAAGGCGCCCTGGCCCTCGAGCTCGACGCCACCCTGCAGGGCCTCTCGAGCGAGCGGCGCGCCGGGCCCGCTGCCTGGAGGAGCTGGTGGAGCGAGACCTACCCGCGGTGGCTGCAGGCGCAGCGCGAGCGGGAGCGCCTGCGGAACACGCTCGACCACGAGCTGACCTGGCTGCTGCGCGGCGTCGAGCCGAACCGCGACGTGATGGCGGGCCTCGGCGCGCTGCGGTCCCAGGACTGAGGACTGACTGAGGGCGCCGCGCCGCTCGAGGCGCCGCGTCCAGGCGGAGAGGCCCCCCGGGTCGGCCAGGAGCACGCGGGCAGGATCGAGGCGAGCCGCCTCCCCCGATCGCCTCTCCGCCCGCGACCGACCCGGGGGGCAGCAACGAGCGCAGCAGGCTCAGGGACGGACTCAGCAGGAGAGAGCCGCGGCTGGCATGGACGACCTCGTCGAGCTCGAGCGCTGGCTCCCGTCCCTGTCGCCCCTGTGGCACCTGGTCGTGGCGTACGTGCTCGCGCTGCCGGTGGCGTGGAACCGGGAGGCTCACGCCCGCTCGGCCGGGCTGCGGACCTTCCCCCTGGTGGCGGTAGGCGCCTGCGGCTACGTCCTGCTGGGGCGGTCGGTGCTCGAGGGGCACGAGCCTCAGGCGCGGGTCATCTACGGCGTGATCACGGGCATCGGCTTCGTGGGCGGCGGCGCGATCCTCAAGAGCGGGGAGCGGGTCAGCGGTACGGCCACCGCGGCGTCGATCTGGAACACCGGCGCCATCGGCGTGGCCGTCGCCTGGAACCAGTTCTTGATCGCCGTGGTGTTGAGCCTGATGAACCTGGTCACGCTGGTGGTGCTGGGCCGCTTCAAGGGAGCGCTCGACCACGAGGGTCGACGGCCGCGCGACCCGATCGACGGCGAGGAGACGCCGGTGACCCGGCGCGGGTCGGCTAAGCGTCGCCCGCGGTCCCCGGAGACGAGCGATGCCGAGCTGACGGGCGCCAGAGGCTCCCCGGGCGCGCCCTCCGAATAGGTCGAGCAGTTGCTCCCCTCCAACTCCTGCTGGAGGGGACCCATGGACCGTCCGCGGCCGGACGTCGGCGACGACGAGCAGCGGGACGACGCGCCGGAGCGAAGCTCCTGGGCCTGGGAGCTCGGCTCGATCGCCGGGATCAGGCTGCGGATCCACGCCAGCTTCCTCCTGCTGGTGGCCTGGGTGGCGCTGGTCCACTTCCAGCAGGAGCCGACCTGGCGGTCGGTGGCCGCGGGGACGGCCTTCCTCCTGGCGGTGTTCGCGCTGGTGCTCGGCCACGAGCTGTGCCACGCCTTCGCCGCCCGCGCCTTCGGGATCGGCACCACCGACATCACCCTGTGGCCGATCGGCGGGGTCTCCCGGCTGGAGCGCACGCCCGAGGCCCCCTCTCAGGAGCTGGTGGTCGCCCTGGCGGGCCCGGCCTTCAACCTGCTCCTGGCCCTGCTGCTGGGGGTGTGGGTGGTCGGGTCGGGCGGCTGGGGCGCCCTGGTCCCCGAGGCGGCGGCGCCGACCCTCGACGCCTTCGCGGTCGACATGCTGTGGGCCAACCTGATCCTGGGGGTGTTCAACCTGTTGCCGGCCTTCCCCATGGACGGCGGGCGCGTGCTGCGGGCGGGCCTGAGCGCGTTCACCGGGAGGGCCAGGGCCACGCGCCTCGCCGCCGGCATCGCCAAGGGCTTCGCGGTGCTGTTCGGGCTGGCGGGGCTGTGGCTGAACCCGTTCCTGGTGATCATCGCGGTGTTGGTGTGGCTGGGGGCCGAGGCCGAGGCCTCGGGCGAGGGGCTGCGGGAGGCGACGCGCCAGCACCGGGTGGGACAGGCGACGGTGCGGCCCCTGCGGGTGCTGTCGCCGGACGAGCCGCTGGCCGCGGCGGCCGACCTGCTCCTGCGCGGACAGCAGCGGACGCTGCTCGTGCGCGGCGACGATCCCGCCCGCAGCTCCGTCCTGGGCGAGGAGGACCTCATGCGGGCCCTGGAGCGGCTGGGAGCCGACGCCGCGGTGGGGCTGGCAGCGCGCCCTGCCGGCGCGCCGCTGCACCCGCAGGACTCCCTGGAGGAGGCCCTGCTCCGCCTGCAGCGAGAGAGCTTGCCCGGTGTCCCGGTGGTGGCGGGCCGGGAGGTGGTGGGGGTCGTGACGCCCGGCAGCATCGCGGCGCTGCTGCGGCTGTCCGACGCCCTGGGCGACGAGCTGACGCGCGTCACCGACCCGCCGCGCGCGCGGCCCACGGCGCTGGTCGGCGGCCCGCAGAGGTCGTCCGATCGCCCGTGACCCCGGCGCGAGCCCCTGCGGATTCTCGCCGCTCGAGTGGGGAACCCCGCCGCCCTGCGGCGCGTCACGCTCTCAGCCACGTTGGGGCGCGCTCACCCCAGCGGCGCCGCCAGCCACTCCTCGATCGCCGTGGCCAGCTCGACGTCGCACGCCGTGACGCGGTCACCGGCCGCGTGCGTGGTGAGCACCACCTCGACCTCCAGGCCCCGGGTGCGCACCTCGGGTTTGCACGCCAGCTCGGCGGCGACGCCGCGCAGCCACTCGCAGAAGCGAGTGAGGTCCGCAGCGAGGTCCAGCTCGAACCGCCGCCGCAGCCGCCCGTCGCGGTAGGTCCACTCCGGCAGGTCGTGGAGCGCCTCCAGCACCTGCTGCTCGTGCAGCACGGGATACACGAGCAGATCCGGCCCCTGGCCTCCCGTCTCTCGTTCGCGGGTCACCACCGGCTTCTCGAGGCCAAAGTCGTCCAGACGAGGGTCTGGGTCGGGGTCCTGGTGCGTGCGGCTCATGAGCGCCTCCTGCGGGCGACCGCCGCAGAGCGCGGGCGGCCCCCGCACTTGGGCGCAAAAGCCCGACCATTCGCCGGCGTAGCGCCTCCAAGCGCTTCTGTGGGTCGACCCCCGGTCGCGTCTGTCCCCTGGGAGGGGGCCGCAGCGACCCGGCCGGCGCGCGGACGGCGTCTCGCAACGTGGAAGCCTCCCCCGCGGCGGCGGCACCCCGCTTGCGCCGCCTCGCTGGACCGGAGGACGTGGGCGCTCGAGCGGAGCCAACGCGAAGGGAGGACGCCGTGAGGACGGGTGGGTACAGCAGGTCAGCAGCGCAGCCGCCGCTTCAGCCCGGGCAGCTGGTGCTGCGGCTGTCGGACGGGGCGGTACTGGAGGTCGTGGCGCGAGGGCGGCGGCATCGCTACCGCCTCAGCGACGGGACCTGGGTCGCGCGATACGAGGTGGAGGACCCGCTCCAGGCGGGGCGCCGGCGCGACCTCGAGCGCTCCGAGCTCGCGGAGCTGCGCGCCGCCGCCATCGAGCGCGGTGACTTCGAGGCGGTGTTCCCCACCGTCGCCGCCCTGCGGCGCGGGGAAGGCGACACGCAGCCCATGAACTGGGCGGTGGCGGGCTGGGCGCTCCTCGGGCTGGAGACCCTGGCGCTGGTCCTGTTGACGCTCGGAGTGGCGTAGCGAGGCGCAGGGCGGTGAACCCCGGGGCGTCCCCTCGCCCCGGGCGCCTCACCGGCTGCGCTCCGTCCTCGGCTCCCTGTTCCGGTCCCCGGTCGAGGAGGAGGCGAGCGGCCCGGCACGGCTGAGCGGGAGCGCGCGGGAGGCGAAGCGGGTCGCCGACCCACGCGCCGGCCCTGGCGCTGGCGGCAGAGGGACGAAGGCCGCCGGCCGCCTCCGCGCCTCCGCGCCTCCCCGGGGCACTCACGGGAAGCGCGCTCCGCCGGGAGCCCTGTGGGAGGACCCATTCCCAAACAGGTCCTCCCGCTGGTAGTCTCGTGAGCACGCGGAGGACCCCATGCAACTCCAGAGCTCGAACCCTGCCATCGGCGCGGCCGAACGCTTCACCACCGGCTCCTGGCGTGACGAGGTCGCGGACGTCGCCACCCTGGAGGGGGTGGCCAACAAGACCGCCTTCCTGGTGGGGCTGACGGGCCTCGCCGGCGTGGGCGCCTACATGGCCCTGCCCCTGTCCGGGCCGGTGCTGATTGGGAGCTGCGTGGCCGCGCTGATCGTCGGCATCGGCGTCGCCTGGTCCCTCGCCCGCAACCCAGCCAACGCTTACGTGCTGGCGCCGGTGTACGGGATCGTGGAGGGCACCTTCCTGGGCCTGTTCACCAAGTACCTCGACACGGCGCTCCTGGGGGTCGGGACCTCCGCGGCGGCGGTGGGCGGCTCGCTGGCCCTGCCGGCGCTGATCATCACGATCAGCTGTGTGGTCGCCATGCTGACCCTGTACCGGGTGGGCCTGCTGCGCCCGACGGCCCGCTTCACCGCGGTGCTGGGGACCCTCACCCTGGGGGTCATGCTGGCCTACCTCGCCATGTTCGTGCTGTCGTTCTTCGGCGTGACCGTGCCGTTCCTCTCCCTGTCGAGCGCCACTCAGGGCGGCCAGGCGGCCATGATCGGCATGGCCCTCAACGTGGGCATCCTGATCCTGGCCTCGCTGTGGCTGGTCGTCGACTTCGGCGCCGTGGAGCAGATGGTCGGCAGCGGCCAGCCCAAGGCCATGGAGTGGTACGGCGGCTTCGCCCTGCTGGTGACGCTGGCCTGGATCTACTACGAGGCGGTCAAGCTGGCCTTCCGCCTGGCGATCATGTTCCGCGGCGACGACTGACCACGGCCCGATAGTCTGTTCCGCTCGCACGAAGAGCGGCGCCTTCGCCGCCGCTCCTGCGACGTGCCCCCTACGGGCGGTCGCTGCCGCCGGGACGCCGCTCCTCGAGCGTCCTCAGGACCGGCAGCAGCTGCTTGTGCAGCTTCCCGACGCTGGCGCCCCGCTCCAGGGCGCGCAAGGCCTCCTCCAGACCGGCCGCCAGGTCGCGCGTCCGGCCGTCCGAGCGGGCGGCCGCCACCGCCTCGCCCAGGCTGTCGCGGGCGGCGGCCAGGTCGCCGCAGCGGACGTGGGCGAAGGCGAGGCGGATCCACCAGGTGCGGTAGCCCCGGGCGGCGAACCGCTCCACGAACAGCTCCAGCCCCGGTCGGGCGACCTTCCAGGAGCGGGCGGTGCGCCAGGCGCTGGACCAGGCGATCAGGGCCGCCTCCGGCCAGCGGTCCTGGTGGACCGGCTCGAGGGGCGGATCGGTGCGCTGCAGGTAAGTGACCGCGTCCACCACCGCGGGGGCGTGGTGCTGCTCGAGGCGGCCTCGGAAGGCCAGCTTGTTGTGGGTCCAGGCGCGGCGCAGGAAGATCAGGGCGTGCCCCGGGAAGTGCTCCAGCGCCGCGTCGAAGTCGGCCAGCGCCTCGGCGTAGCGCCGGCGGGCGTAGAGCGACCAGCCGCGGTGGGACAGCAGCTCGCCCCGCTTGTAGCCGCGCAAGGCCTCGTTCTGGAGCAAGTCGGCCCCCACCCGCACACACTCGGTGTGGCGGTCCGCCTGCTGGAGCCGCTCGCACAGCAGGACCCCCAGCTCGGCACGCTCGACCTCGCTGGGCGCCAGGGCCACCGCCCGCCGGGTGGCCGCCAGGTAGCGCGCCGCCCCGCCGAAGGCGTCGGTGGTGCGCAGGCCGCGGCTGAAGTTGTAGTGCCGCGCGACCGCGGCCTGGACCTCGAACGTGTCGGGCGCCAGCTTGGCGATCGACGGCGCCAGCCCGTCGATCGTGCGGGTGGGCTCGATCGCGAACGTCAGCCACGCCGCGACCTCGGCGGGCGGCAGCGGCGCCGGGAGGCCCAGGGTCGCCAGCAGCTCCATCACCGCGATCGCCTTGGTCAGCTCGTCGCGAGGCGGGGGCTGCGAGCGCGGCAGCCCCTGGAACGACCGCAACGTCGCCTCCAGCTCGCGCCTCGCCTGCTGCGCCAGGGCGGCGGTGGCCGGGTCGGGCGCCTCCAGGGACGGCGCCGCCGCCACCCGCTCCAGCGCACGCCACCGCCGCCCCGCCCGCAGGTCCTCCAGGGCCAGGCGCGCGGCCGCTCGCGATCGCCAGCGGAGCAGCGCCGGGGTGGCCAAGCCGGCGGCGCGGGCCAGCTCGAGCGCCCGCGCCCCCTCCTCGGCCGCGGCCCCCTCGTGGGCGGCGAGAGCTCCCCGCAGGGCGACGGTGGCCGGGCTGCGGGGCGAGCTCGCGCTCGCTTCACGCAGCGCCGACGTCGCGCGGGCCACGTCCCCGGCGGACAGCGCCGCCAGCCCCTCGGCCGCTGCCACCGCGGCCTCCGCGACCCCGAGCGGGTCGGGCAGGGCGGCGCCTGGAGGGACCGCGGAGCGCAGGGCGGCGCAGCGGGCTCGCAACGAGGCCGTGTCGGGGGGCGCCTCAGCTGCGGACAGCGCGCCCCAGGCCTCCCGCGCCAGGGCGTCGGCTCGCTCCCACCGCTCGAGGGCAGCGACGGCGCGGGACCCTCGGGTCCGCTCGGCGGCGCCGGCCCGCGCCGCGCCCAGGCCGGCCAGCGCGGTCAGCAGGGCGGTCGCGACCGCGGCCGGTCGAGCCCAGCGGGCGGCGCGCCAGCGCGGGCCGCGCCGGGGAGCGGTCGCTCCTTCCGGGCGCTCGCACGCCTCGGCCAGCGCCGCCGCGGAGGCGAAGCGCTGCCCGGGCGCCTTCGCCAGCGCCCGCAGGCACACCGCCTCGAGGGGCGCGGGGACGGCCGGGGCCAGCGCGCGCGGCGGAGCCGGCTCCTCGCGGATCACGCGCCGCAGCACCTTGAACCGCGGCCCCTCGAACGGCGCTCGCCCGGTGAGGCAGGCGTACAGCACGGCCCCCAGGCCGTACACGTCGGTGCGAGCGTCGGCCCGCTCGCCGCGCGCCTGCTCGGGCGCCATGTAGCCCGGGGTGCCCAGCACCGTGCCGGTGCGGGTCAGCGCCTCCTCGTCCGCGATGCGCGCCAGGCCGAAGTCGACCAGCATCGGCGTCCCGTCGGCGGCGAACAGCACGTTCGCGGGTTTGAGGTCGCGGTGCAGGACCCCCGCCCGGTGCACGTGCTCGAGGCCCCGGGCCAGCGCCGCCACCAGGCGGGCCGCCTCGCGCGGGTCGAGCGGCCCCGCCTCGAGGCGCTCCTCGAGGTCGCCGCCCGCCGCCAGCTCCTGGACCAGGTACAGCCGCTCGGCGTCCTCGCCGAGGTGGTGGACCGTGACCACGTTGGGGTGGGCGTCGACCCGCGCCTGCGCCTGTCCTTCGCGGCGAAAGCGCTCGGCGCGGGCCGGGTCCCCGCCCTTGGGGAACACCTTGAGCGCGTGGCGGACGCCGGTGCTGACGTGCTCTGCGATCCACACCGTGCCCATGCCGCCGGCGCCGAGTCGCCCGACCAGGAGGTAGTCCCCCAGCCGCTCCGGCTCGTCGTCGCCTGGAGCACCTCCTGCAGGGGTGGGCGGCGTGGCTGGCGCCGCGGCGCTCCAGCCGACCTGGGGGACGGGCGACGGCGCTGGCGCCGCGGCGCTCCAGCCGACTTGGGGTGCGGGCGGCGTGGCTGGCGCCGCGGCGCTCCAGCCGACCTCGGGGCCGGGCGGCGGCGAGGGGAGCCGGGCGGTCCAGGCCGCCGCCTCGGCCGGATCGAGCAGCCTTC
>JAWLGW010000074.1:0-12505 GCA_041690735.1 Planctomycetota bacterium | reverse complement strand
CCCCACGAACTCCTCCGCCTCGGCCCGCTCTACCCCCCCGGCGCCCGCCACCGCCTCGACCAGCTCGTCCCAGCTGGCGCCTCGGGCTGCTCGCTGCAGCGCCTGCTCGAGCACCTCGCTGCGCCCGATCGCGCAGGCGCGGAACAGGTCGAACGGCTGCGCCGCGATCACCTGCGCCAGGCGGAGCTCGTCGTGGGTGCGCGACAAGCTCGAGCTGGGGGAATAGTGGAGGTAGGGGCGGACCGCCGGAGAGGCCTCCAGCCGCCGGACGAGGTCATGCAGCAGCCCGGGGTCGAGGCTGGCGTGGCGCCGCCAGCCGCCGAGCGGTCCCAGCTCCAGCCGGGTAGCTTCGCTCACCTCGCCCAGGCTGTAGCCCGCGAAGAGCCCGAACGGCGTGGCCCTCGAGACCATCCGCAACAGGTACCTGGTGACCGCCGCGACCGCGCCGGGCTTGAGAGGCGCCTCGCCCGCGAGCCACCGCTCGACGGCAGCGTCCAGTCGCGGTGAACCCGTCGCCAGCGCCTCGCGCACGAGGGGGCGCGAGAGGAGCGGCCGCAACCCCTCGGGAGACTCGAGCGCGTCGCCGCAGATCGTCTCCAGGGGAAGGAGCGGAGCTCGGAGCACGAAGAAGGACAGCGCGTGCTCGGCTCGACCGGTCACCTCCGCCGCTCCCAGGGCGCAGCAGACAGCAGCAGCGCCCGGTCCCAGTCCGCCTCCTGGTCGCAGGCCGCCGATTGGAGCGCCAGCACGACGCCGCTCACCCCGGTCAACAGGCCGCGGTCCGCCAGCCACTCCACCTCACCGCTCGGGTGCCGCCAGTAGGTCGCCCAGCCGGCGACCCCGCGACCCGGCTGCCGCATGTCCAGGCACCGCTCGATCCACCGCAGCGAGGCGTCGCGCAGCGTCTCGGAGCCGGTCTCCTGGTAGAGCCGGTTGAGGATGTGAGCCAACCCCGCCGCCCCGTGACACAGCCCCGGATCTCCGACGCCGCAAGCCTCGGGTGGGCGCACCGCGGCCGCCTCGGCCAGCGACCGCGACGCCGCGAGGCAGCGCGCATCGCCCGTGCAGCTCGCGACGACGTTGAGCGCCGCCGCCACGCCCAGGTCCCCGTAGCACCAGGCGGTTCGGCCCCGCGGCTCATCGCCGCCGGCGAAGCTGGAGTAGGCGCCGAGCGGGTCCGATCGGCGCTGGGCGAGCAGCCAGCTCACGGCGCCATCGAGCACCCCCTCGACGCGCTCGCGCTCGACGCCGGCGCCCCAAGCCCGCCCCAGCAGCGCGATCGCTCCGGCGTTGCCATGCGCGACGCCCAGGTCCCAAGCACCATCCGGCGAGCGCTCACGCTGCTCGGCGGGCAGCCAGCGGGCGTCGGTGCGCCAGGCGAAGCCTCCAGGGACCTCGCGCGCCCGCGCGATCAGCCGCTGCACGACCAGCGCCGCCAGCTCCCGCGCCACCTGCGACTCGGGACGCTCCAGGGCATACAGCCCGATCCCCACCAGCCCCCGCCCAAGGTCGTAGTGGCCCCGCCACGATCCGGCGGCCAGCCCGTCTCGGAGCAACACCTCGACCCCCTCGACATCGGGGAGGTCCGCGTCCGGGAGGTGTCTGCGGCAACACTCCGTCGCCCAAAGGATGCCGATGAGGCCTCCAAAGAGCATGGGCTCCATGGGCACCTGCTCGACGGCGGCCAGGGCGGACTCGAGGAGCGCCTGCGCCCGGGCGGCGGCGGAGGGCGCGCGGCAGCCGGGATACGCCCACAGCACCGCACGGCCGGCCCCGCCCCACTCCAGCGAGGCGCTCTGCCGAGGAGAACCAGCCGTGCCGAGGTCGGGACCGGGTGCCGCCAGCGCGGCCCGCGCTTCGTCCACGGCGTCCGCCAGCCGGGCGGCGAGGTGGGCGCGATCCCCATCGGCCGTCACGATCGGCCGCCAACTGAGACCCCTTGCGCCTCTCTCGGACCGAACCTGGCTGCTCCCGCGGACACGATCGTGCATCACGCCTCCTGTAGGTAGCAGGCGACTGGGCGCGCCGCAGTCGGCCTCACAGCTGGAGCTGCTCGCTGAACAGGCGGTAGTAGACCCCTCGTTTGGCGAGCAGCTCGTCGTGTACGCCCTCCTCCACCACCTTCCCCTCCTCGAGGACCAGGATCCGGTCGGCGTCGCGGACGGCGCTGATGCGGTGCGAGATGACGATCGCGCACCGATCGCGCAGGAACTCGCGCAGGCCACGCTCGACCTCGGCCTCGGTCTGGGTGTCGAGCGCGCTGGTGGCCTCGTCGAGGATCAGGAGCTTGGGCTGGCGATAGAAGGCCCGCGCGATGCCGAGCCGCTGGCGCTGCCCTCCCGACAGGCGCCCGCCCTTCTCCCCCACGTCGGTGTCGTAGCCCTGCGGCAAGCGGGTGATGAAGTCGTGGGCGGAGGCCGCCTTGGCGGCCTCGATGATCCGCTCCCGATCCGGGGTCGGGCTCCCCCCCGCGATGTTCTCGGCGACCGTGCCCCGGAACAGGTAGACGTTCTGGAGCACGGTCCCCACCAGCCGCCGCAAGGTGGGCGCGTCGAGCTCCTGGATGTCGAGGCCGTCGATCTTGATCACGCCGGCGGCCGGCGCGTACAGGCGCAGCAGCAGCTTGGTCACGGTCGACTTGCCCGAGCCGCTGGCGCCGACGAGCGCCAGCCGCTGCCCCGGCGCCAGGGAGAAGCTGACGCCCTGGAGGATCAACGGCTGATCCTCGGACCCGTAGCGGAAGTCCACGCCCTCGAGCTCCACCCGGCCGCCGATGTCGGGGAGGCGCACCCGGCTGGCGTGCTCCTCGACCTCGGGGCGCGAGTCGAACACGTCGTCCAGCCGCTCCAGCGAGGCCGTCGCCTGCTGCAGCTCGTTCCAGCCGTGGACGAAGGTCATCACCGGCGCGAACAGACGCCCGGTCATCATGCTGAAGGCCATGAGCTGCCCGACGGTCATCTCCGCCGCCACCACCCGCCGGGCCCCGTACCACAGCACGAACACGCTGGCGAGCTGGAACAGGGCGCCCGACGCCGTGGAGACCCCCAGCGAGACCATGCGCGCCCGATGGTCCATGTTCTGGGACCGGTTGTACAGGCGCTCCCACTTCTCGCGCAGCGGGCGCTCGAGCGCCAGGGTCTTGACCGTCTCGATCGATCGCAGCGACTCCACCAGGACCGACTCGCTCTGTCCGCTGGCGGCCAGCGCCTGGCGCCGGTACGCCTTCATTCGGCCGCCGCCCACCCGCGCCACGACGGCGAACAGGGCCACGAAGCCCAGCAGGATCAGGGTCAGGGGGACGCTGTACGAGAGCATGAGCGCCAGATACACGGCCATGAGCAAGGCCTGGAGCGCCGTGTCCACCGGCTGGGTCGTGAGCAGGCTCTGGACGCGCGAGGCGTCGAAGAACCTCGCCAGGGTGTCGCCCGTTCGGCGGACCGAGAAGAAGCGCGCCGGCAGCGACAGCAAGTGGCGGTGGAAGCTCCCCAGCAGCTCGTTGGACGCGCGCAGGCCCACGTGCGCCACGAGGTAGCGGCGCCCGGCCTGCAGGAGCACCTCGATCAGCTTGGCGCCCACCACGGCGACCACTAGCAGCTCGAGCAGAGACGCGCTGTTGCGCACGACGACCCGGTCCACCACCTGCTGCGTGAACACGGGCAGCGCGAGGGCCAACAGCTGCAGCACCAGGCCGCACACCAGCACCTCGCTCAGCAGCCCCCCGGAGCCGCGCAGGGCGCCGAGGTAGCGACGCTGGCGCGGCGCCGACTCCTCCACCTTCTCCAGGCGCGCCATCGGCGCCAGGAACATCACCCGCTGGGTCCAGGTGCGACCGAACTCCTCCTTGGAGTCGCGGACCAGGCCGAGCTCGGGGTCCGCCACCCAGGCGTGGGTCTCGGTGGCGCGGTACAGGACCACGTAGTGCTCGCCGCGCCAGTGCACGATCGCCGGCAGGCGCACCTCTCCCAGGTGATCGAACTGGGGGAACAGCATGGCCCGCGGCTCGAAGCCCAGCTTGCGCGCCGCCGAGGCCACCGAGGCCATGGTCGCGCCGTAGGTGTTCACGTTGGCGAGGTCGCGCAGGCGGCCCAGACCGACCTTCTTGCCGTAGTGCCTGAGGATCATGGCCAGGCAGGCGGCGCCGCAGTCGGCCTGCTCCTGCTGCTGCACCCAGGTGAACTTGCGGACCGTCCGCACGTCTCCGAACAGGACGTCCTCGGTGGTCTTGGGGTCCCCCTCCTCCTCCTCGGTCTCGAGGACCGGCAGCTCGCTGATCGACAGCTCGAGGGGGATCACCAGGGAGCCGGCGGGGAGCGCCCGGGCGGAGCGGCTGCGGCGGGCCGTCAGGGGGTCCGCGGGCGGCGCCTCGTCCGACGCCGAGTCGGAGAGGGAGCTGCGCAGGGGCGCGTCGGAGGCAGGCGGGCGCGGGGCCGCTGGCGGTGGCGTCACCGCGGCGAGGCGGCCGCTGCTGCTGCCGCTGGCGGCGAGAGCGCCCGCCGCGAGCTCGCGCCAGTGGGCGGCGCGCTGCTCGAAGTGGCGCGACAGGTGCCTGCTGCCCCGCACCAGGGGGAGGAGTGGCCCCGGCGGCAGGATCGTGACCCGGCCCGGGCCCTCGGCCACGAACACCAGCGAGGTGGGGGCGCCCAGGACCGCGTCCTCGCCGAAGGAGCCGCCGGCCTCGACCACGCCGACCTGCACCCGCTCCTGGCGGTGGACCCGGAACCGGCCCTCCCGGACCACGTACAGGGCGGGGAACTTGTCCACCTGCACGCCCTGCCCCGGGGCGACCTCGCGCTCCTTGAGCTCCGCGAACACGGCGGCGAACTGCTCGAGGCCGACCGTCTTCCCCACCTCCTCCAGGGAGCGGCCGACCTCGAGGTCGGGGGCGTTGAGCACGCTCAGGGTGTGGCGAAAGAAGCGGGCCAGGGTGCGGTCGTGGACCGCGCGCTCGAGGAGCGGACGCAGGCGGGGGCGCTCCTCGAGGAAGGCGGCGTAGGCCTCGCGGGTGAGGGAGGCGGCCAGGGCGCCCCCGGGCGCGCGCGCCGTGTCGCCCCGGTCCGGCGGCGGGTCGAGGAGCGCCTCCTCCCCGAAGGCCTCGCCCGGCGAGACCGCGCGCAGCAGGCGCTCGCGCCCGTCGGGGCCCCGGCGCAGGAGCTGCACCGAGCCCTGCAGGACCACGAACACCCGCCCGGCCGGCTGCCCCGCCTCGTACACCGCCTCGCCCGCGCGCAGCCGCTCCGGGCGGAACCGCGGGGCCAGCACCGCGACGTCCGGCTCCGACAGGAGCGCCAGCGCGGGGACCGCGCGCACCGCCGCCGCGAGCTGCTCGGCGGGGGGAGGCGGGGCCGGGGCGGGCGCGGGAGGGGTCACGGCTAGCGCTCCACCGTGACGTTCTCGCCGAACAGCGAGCGGAAGGGGGCGAACAGCAGCTCGATCACCCGCTGCTTGCGGGTGACGATCTCGGCGTTCACCGCCAGGCCGATGCGGAAGGCCTGCGGCTCACCGTCGACCGCCGCCTCGGTGTCGCGGAGCTCCACCTCGACCGAGAACACCGGCTCGCCGCCTGGATCGGCGCGGCTGGCGGAGACGTCCTCCGACACCCGGCTCACCTCGCCGCGGAACACCCCGTACTCCTCGTACGGGTAGGCGGGCAGCTTGAGCTTGACCTCCTGCCCCTCGCGCACGTAGGGCACCTTGGTGCCCGACACCTCGACCCGCGCCACCAGGGGGGCGTCGAGCGGCGCCAGCCGCGCCAGCAGGTCGCCCCGCTGCACCTGGTTGCCGCGGCGCTCCGAGGAGAGGGCGATGATCGTGCCGCTGGTGGGGGCCCGGACCACCACGTGCCCCTCGAGGATCTGCACCCCCGGCGTGGTCGACGCCCGCGCGTGCTGCGCCTGGCGGGTCGCCTCGGCGACCCGCGCGGCCGCCGCCTGCCTGGAGGCCTCGATCTCGAGCAGCGACGCCGCCACCTGCCCCTCCAGCGCCGCCAGCTGAGCCGCGTTCTGGCGCAGCTGCTGCTCGATCCGCTGCCGCTGCTGGCGCTGCTCGGCCTCGAGGACGTCGAGGCGCAGGCGCGCCTTCTCCAGGTCCTTCGCCCGGGCCGCCTGCCGGTCGCGGGACGCCCCGACCTCCAGCCGCAGGGTCTCGACCTCCAGCTCGGCCGCGCGCAGGTCGCTCTGGCGAGCCACCCCGCTCTTGAGCATGTTGCGCGTCCGCTCCAGCTCCAGCTGCGCCTTCTCCAGCCGCGCGTCGACCATCTGCACGTCCCGCCTCGCCGCCCCCGCCTGCAGCTCGAAGGCCCCCACGTCGAGCTCCGCCTGGCGGCGCTGGATCGCGTAGGCCTCCCGGTCGCTCTCGACGGTGCCGGCCAGCAGGGCGTTCGCGGCCCGCAGCTCCTCCTGCTGCTTGGCGAGCGCGTCCGCCCGGCGGCGGAGGAACTGCGCCCGCGCCGGCAGCCGCTCCTCCAGCTCGGTCTTGGCGTCGGCGAGGGTCGCCTCGGCGAGCTGCAGGTTGGCCAGCTCGCGCACCACCTCGGGGGAGTCGAGCAGAAGCAGGCCGCCGCCCTCCTTCACCACCTCGCCCTCGCGCACCAGGACCCGGACGACCTCACCCGAGACCGGCGCCTGCACCTGCTGCTCGTCCCCCTTGGGGATCAGCGTGCCGGCGCCCATGACCACCACGTCCGCCTGGGCGAGGTACGACCACACCAGCGCCGCGATCGTGAACAGGATCAGCACGTAGATCAGGCCGCGCCAGGCGAGGGAGGGGATCCGCTCCAGGAACTCGGCGGTGTCGGCCGTGATCGGCTCGCCCACCCCGGCCGGGGTGCGCGGCGGCGACGCGGACGCTGCGGCTTCCGCCATGTCAGACCTCCAGTTGCTCGCGGACGAGGTGGTAGTAGATGCCGCGCTCGGCGACCAGCGCCTCGTGCGTCCCCTGCTCGACCACCCGGCCCTCGTCGAGGACGATGATGTGGTCGGCGTTGCGCACGGTGCTCAGGCGGTGGGCGATCACCAGGGCGCTCCGGTCCTGCAGGAAGCGCTCCAGGCTGGCCCGCACCCGCCGCTCGCTCTCCGAGTCGAGGGCGCTGGTCGCCTCGTCGAGGACCAGCAGCCGCGGCGCCCGATAGAACACCCGCGCCAGGGCGATCCGCTGCCGCTGTCCGCCCGACAGGTTCCGGCCGCCCTCGCCGACGATCGTGGCGTAGCCCAGGGGGAGCTTGGCCAGCACGTCGTCGGCCGCGGCCAGCTGCACCGCCTCCTCCAGCCGCTTGGCGTCGAAGGGGCCGCCGCCGAAGGTGATGTTCTCGGCGATCGTGGTGTCGAACAGCTGCGGCTCCTGGTTGACGCTGCCGACCATGCGGCGCAGGGTCCCCACCGACAGCTGGCCGATGTCGATCCCGTCCAGGCGCACCTGCCCGCCGGTCGGCTCCAGGAGGCCCAGGGCGATCCGCGCCAGGGTCGACTTGCCGCTGCCGCTGCGGCCCACGATCGCCACGGTCTGCCCGGCCGGGATCCGGATGCTCACGTCGGTGAGGATGTCCGGGCCGTCGGGGTCGTAGCGGAACGAGACGCCCTCCAGCTCGAGGCTCCCCTCCAGCCGCTCGGGCGCCAGGGCGTGGGGGCGGCTGGCCGCCGCCACGGGCGCCGACAGCACCTCGTCGACCCGCTCCAGGGCCACCTTGGCCTCCTCGAGCTGCGCGGTGAGCGACAGCAGGCGCCGCACCGGGCCGAAGGCCGCCCCCACCACCGCGTTGAACGCCATGAGCTCGCCCACGGTCATGTCGCCCGCCATGACGCGTCGGGCGCCGGCCCACAGGAGCAGGATCACCGCGCCCTGGTGGAGGGCGGTGCGCAGGGTGGAGCTGAACAGCGTCAGGCGTGTGAGCCCGTAGCCGAGGTTGAGCGTCTTGTGGAACCGCTGCTGCCAGCCGGCGTGGAAGATCGCCTCCAGGCCCAGGGCCTTGACCGTCTCGATCCCCTCCACGGCGTCGACCATGTGAGCCTGGAGGTCGGCGTCGGCGTCGTACATCTCGCGGCTGCGGCGGGCGAGCCGCGGCGCCTCGAACAGGACCAGCAGGCCGTAGGGCAGCACGAAGGCGAGCGCCAGGCCGGCCAGCGCCCCGCTGTAGTGCAGCATGTAGGCCACGTACACGCCCATGGACAGGACGTCGAGGGCCAGCCCCAGGCCGCTGCCGAGGACCAGGTCCTGCAGCACCCGCATGTCGCCGAACCGCTTGATCAGCTCGCCGGCGTCGTGGCGCTGGAAGTAGCTGAGCGGCATGTCGAGCAGCCGGGCGTACAGGGAGCGCACCATGCTGAACCCGAGCCGCCGGCCGACCTGCGCCAGGATGTAGGTGCGGAGCCCCTCCAGCGCGAGGGTGGCGCCTTGCACCACCAGCATGCCGATCAGCAGGTAGTCGAGGAGCGTGAGGTCGGCGTGGACCACCACGTCGTCGACGATCATCTCGGTGAACTTGGGCAGGGCCAGGGCCAGCACGTGCAGGCACAGGCCGATCAGCCCCACCTGCACCAGCAGCCCCCGGTGCGGGCGGAAGTAGGCCAGGACGCGGCGCCAGGGGCCGGCCGCCTCGGGGTCCGCCAGCTGAGGGGCGGGCTCGAGGAGGAGCAGCCGCCCGCCCCAGCGCTGCGTCAGCTCCGCGCGGGTGAGCTGCCGCGGACCGGTGAGGGGATCGACCACCCAGGCCCGCTCCGCCTCCACTCGGTACAGGACCGCGTAGCGCCCCTCGTCCCAGCTGATGATCACCGGCAGGTCGGCGGAGCGGAGCGCCTCGTACGGCAGGCGCTGCTCGCGCGCGTACAGCCCCAGCGTCTCGGCGGTGGCCGCGACCTCGGCCACGCCCGGTCGCTCCGACAGCCCGCCGGCCGCCGTGCGCAGCCGCCGCTCCTCGACCACGACGCCCAGGTGACGCAGGGCCATGCGCAGGCAGGCCATGGCCCCCGCCCCGGCGCCGGGCTCGCTCTGCCGCTCGACCGGGAACCCGTCGGCGGCCGCCGGCCGGCCCAGACGGGGCCCCTGCTCGTCGTCGACGGTCGACTGGAAGCCGAGGGCGTAGAAGCGGTGCGCCGAGCGCCGCAGGGTGGAGGGGTCGGCGTCGAGCCGCTGCCACAGCTCCGCCCGGGCCTCGACGTGACGCTTCAGCTCGGGGCACCGCCCCAGCCACCGCTGCGTGGCGTCCGCGGTCAGGCCGCGCCAGCGCGCCGGCTGACTCGCCACCAGGCGGGTGGCGCCCGCGCGCCCCAGCAGCCGGTCCTCGGCGAAGGTGTCGCCCGGCAAGACGCGCCCCATGACGAGGCGTCCCTGCGGGCCCTCGCGCACCACCTCGAGCTCCCCCTCGGTCAGGACCCGCAGCGCTGCCTCGTCGGGCGGCGCGCCGCCCGCGGCGCACCTCCCCTCCTGCTGCAGGTCGGCGGCCAGGGCGCGCAGCGCGCCGCCGGGGAGGTCGCTCGCCAGGCGGCTGCGCAGGCGCAGGAACTGCTCCCGCGCCTGCCGCTCGGCGCGCGCTCGCAGGCGCTCGATCAGGGGGGGGAACTCCCGCCCCGCCCGCTGCAGGGCGTCGGCCGGCAGCCCCAGCAGCGCCGTCCGCGCCGCGGCCTCGTACGTCACCTCGTGGGTCCGCCCCTCGAGCGCGGCCAGGGGGCCCAGCGGCTCGCCGGTGCGCGCCGGGCCGAGGTCCACCTCGCGCCCCCGCTCGTCGAGGGCCCGGCCCTCGACCTTCCCCGACACCACGAAATACAGGACCGGGGCGGCCTCCCCGCGGGAGACGATCAGCTGCCCTTCGCCGGCGGCCTCCAGGCGGGCCGCGGCGCACAGCCGCTCCACGACCGCGGGCGGGGCCCCCGCCAGCTCGTCCAGCCGGCCGAGGACGCGACGGATCTCGTTGGCCGCAGCGCTCACGCGGCTCCACCCCCCCAGGCGAGGCGTCATGGTAGCGAGCGGGGCGCAGCGGGCCCAGGCCACCTCGCCCGCGGGCCGGCCGGCGATGTGCTGCCGCTCGTGCACCGGATCGGGCGCTGCGAGGGGGGTGCGCGCGCGGGGGGGATCCGCCATGACCGGCGAGGTGTTGCACCGATCGGGTAATGTTCGGAGCTCGCCCCCAGAGGACGCCATGCCCAGCTCCGCTCCCCTCGCCGAGACGCTCCCCGACACCCCTGAAGACACCCCTGAAGACACCCCTGAAGCTCGCGCCGTCCTGCGCGACGCGTTCGGGTTCGACGCCTTCCGCCCCGGCCAGGAGGCGGTGGTGGAGGCGCTGCTGGCGGGGCGCTCCGCCCTGGCCGTGCTCCCCACGGGCGGCGGCAAGAGCCTGTGCTTTCAGCTGCCGGCGCTGATGCTCGACGGGCTGACCCTGGTGATCTCGCCCTTGATCGCCCTCATGAAGGACCAGGTCGACGCGCTGCGGGCTCGCGGGATCGCGGCCGCGCGCCTCGACTCCAGCCTCCCCTGGGCCGAGGTCAAGGAGATCTATCGCGACCTGGAGCGGGGCACCCTGCGGATCCTGTACGTGGCCCCCGAGCGGCTGACCAACGAGGGCTTCCTGGCGCGCCTGCGCGGCGTCCGGCCGGCGCTGCTGGCGATCGACGAGGCCCACTGCATCTCGGAGTGGGGTCACAACTTCCGCCCCGACTACCTCAAGCTGGCCGACTTCGCGCGCACGCACGGCGTCGGCCGGGTGCTGGCGCTGACCGCCACCGCCACCCCCGCGGTGGCCGGAGACATCCGCGAGGCGTTCGGGATCGCGCCCGCGGACCACGTCCAGACCACCTTCCGCCGCCCGAACCTCGAGCTGGTGGTGACCCCCTGCCCGGCGCGCGAGCGGCTGGACCTGCTGGCCGAGCGCCTCGCCGCGCAGGAGGGGCCGGCGGTGGTGTACGTGACCCTGCAGCACACCGCCGAGGAGGTGGCCGACCGCCTCACCCGGCGAGGCTTGCCGGCGCGCGCCTACCACGCCGGGCTCAAGGCGGACGCCCGCGAGGCGATCCAGGACGCCTTCATGTCCGGCGCCTGCCGCGTGGTGGTAGCGACGATCGCCTTCGGCATGGGGATCGACAAGGCGGACATCCGGGCGGTCTACCACTACAACCTGCCCAAGACGCTGGAGAACTACGTCCAGGAGGTCGGCCGCGCCGGCCGCGACGGCGCCCCCGCGCGCTGCGAGGTGCTGGGCTGCGCCGACGACACGGTGGCGCTGGGCAACTTCGCCTACGGCGACACCCCCACCCCCGAGGCGGTCCGCGACCTGGTGCGCGACCTGCTCGGCCGCGGCGAGCGGTTCAGCATCTCGCGCTACCACCTGGCGCGGCAGCACGACGTGCGCGACCTGGTCCTCGACACCCTGCTGACCTACCTGGAGCTCGAGGGCGTGCTCCGCCCCACCGGGCCCTTCTATGTGGGGTATCAGTTCGAGCTGCAGGCCAGCGAGGACGACATCCTGCGCCGGTTCGACCCCGAGCGGCAGGCGTTCTTGGGGCGCCTGCTGCGGAGCGGCAAGCAGGGCCGGCGCTGGCGGACGATCGAGTCCCTCGACCAGGTGGCCGAGGCGCTGAGTGAGCCGCGGGAGCGTCTCATGAAGGCGCTCCGCTACCTCGAGGAGCAGGGCGACCTGACGCTGCGACCGAGCGGCCTTCGGCACGGCTACGAGCAGGCGCGGCAGGTCGACGCCGACGCGCTGGTGGACGACCTGGTGGCCCGGTTCGCCGACCGCGAGCGCCGGGACGCCGACCGCCTGGCGGGGGTGGTCGCCTTCTGCGAGGCGCCGGGCTGCGTCGTGCGCCGGCTGCTCGACTACTTCGGCGAGGTGCTGGAGGATGACTGCGGCACCTGCTGCCGGTGCCGCGGGCAGGCCGCGGCGCCCCTCCCGCGCAGCGCCACGCCGACTCTGGGCGCGGAGGAGGAGGCGCTGGTGCGCGCCCTGCGTGGCGAGCGCCACCCCGCCCTGGCGTCTCCCCGGCAGATGGCCCGCTTCCTGTGCGGGATCTCCAGCCCGGCCTCCACCCAGGCCCGCCTGCGCAAGCACGAGCGCTACGGGTGGTGGAACCCGGTCCCGTTCCCCGAGGTGCTGGCGTTCCTCGAGGCCCAGGGGGAAGCGGAAGCGGCACCCCCGCCCGAGGAGCCCGAGGCGTCGGAGTCAGAGGCGTCATCGCGCAAGCAGCGCCGCCCGCTGCGCCGCCGCTCGCCCAAGCGAGGGCGCCCCGGCCGGAGCTGAGGCGCGGACGAAACTCCGCCTTCGAATTCGGAGGTTGGATTCTCTCGGCCGCACGTCCCGCGCCGGGGTGGTCCGCCGCGGCGGCGGCGAGGCGGGATCGCCGCAGATGTACTGCTGCGCGAGGCGCGACAGGACCATCTGCGAGAGCTGCTGCAGGCACGCCACCGCCTGGCCCGCCAGCGGCGCGGCTGGCTCCTGCTGGTGCTGGCCGCCGCGCTGCTCGCCCTGCACCAGTTCTGGGCGCGCCGCCAGCTCAGCCTGGAGGTCGAGCGCCTGCGCGAG
>JAWLGW010000073.1:0-12521 GCA_041690735.1 Planctomycetota bacterium | reverse complement strand
GCCGCCCTCAAGGTCCCGGTGGTGGGCGAGCAGCGCGACGCCTGGAACCTGCTGCGCCGGCGCAGCCTGGGGCGGGTGGTCGTGGTGCGCGAGGGCGAGGCCGTCGCGGTGTTCTCCGCCACCTGCCCGCACAACGGGTGCGACGTGTTCGTGGCAGGGGAGACGCTCCTGTGCCCCTGCCACGACAGCCGCTTCGCCCGCGACGGCGCCCTGTTGACGGGCGAGTCGCCGCGGGGGCTCGACCCGCTGGAGGCGCGGGTCGACGAGGGGCGCCTGCGGGTGCGCCTCGTCAAGTTCGAGCTGGGCATCTCGGAGCGACGGCCGATCTGAGCGTGACCGATCCTGACGCCGATTCGAACCCCGAGGGACCGCCGCCGCCGAGCGCCGCGGCGAACGCGCCCCTGCCCCGCCGCCTGCTCGCCTGGCTGGAGGATCGCACCGGCCTGGGTGCCTGGGTGCGCCGGTGGGCGGCGGTCCCGGTGCCGGTGGCCGGGGGCTGGCGCCGCGTCACCGGCGGGCTGCTGCTCCTCCTGCTGCTCACGCAGGTCGTGACGGGAGTCGCCCTGGCGGTCCACTACGCCCCCGGCGCCACCACCGCCTGGGGGAGCGTGTTCTTCATCGAGGAGCGGGTGCTGCTCGGCGGCCTGGTGCGGGGGCTGCACGCCCTCGGCGCCAGCGCCGTGGTGGCGGTGGCGCTGCTGCACCTGTTGCGGGTGGGCCTGGAGCGGCGCTACCTGCCGCCGCGCGACGCCCTGTGGCTGCTGGGGCTGCTGGCGGCGCCCCTGCTGGCCGCCTTCGCCCTCACCGGCTACCTCCTCCCCTGGGACCAGCGCGGCTACTGGGCCACGCAGGTGGCGGTGGGGATCGCGCGCGGCACGCCCGTCGTCGGCGAGGCGGCGGCCCGGGCGCTGCAGGGCGGGGTGGAGCTGGGCACGCTCACTCTGACCCGCTTCTACGCTCTGCACGTGGTGGTGCTCCCGGCGACCCTGGCCCTGGTGGTGCTCCTCGCCCTGCGACTGTGGCGCCGCAGCGCCGAGGCCGCCGCCCGCGGGGGGGGCGCCGGCGACCACCGGCCCTACTGGCCCGGACAGGCGGCGCGCGACGTGGCCTGCTGGGCCGCCGTGCTGGCGGGCCTCCTCGCCCTGGCGGCCACCGTCGGCGCTGGCCTCGAGGCGCCCGCCGACCCCGACTCGGACTTCCCGCCCCGCCCCGAGTGGTACTTCGCCCCGCTGCGCGAGCTCCTCAAGAGCGTGCCCGAGCCGTGGGGGAGCGTGGTGCTGCCCGGCGCGATCCTGGCGCTGCTGGCGGCGCTCCCCTGGCTCGACCGCGGGCGGGCCGACCGCCGCTGGGTGTCGCGGGTGACGCTGGGGGTGCCGTTCGCGGCGTGGGCGCTGCTCCTGGCGAACAGCGCCCTGACCGACCTCGGCGACCGCGACTATCAGGAGCGGCGAGAGGCCGCTGGAGTGGACGCCGCGCTGGCGCGCCGGCTGGCGCGGGGCGGCATCCCGCCCGAGGGCGCGGCCGACATGCTGCGCCGCCACCCGCCCCGGCTGGGCCGGCACCTGTTCGAGCTGCACTGCCGCCGCTGCCACCCCCTGGAGGGGAGCGGCGGGGAGGAGGCGCCCGACCTGACCGGGTACCTCACGCGGGAGTGGCTGGCGGGGGTGGTGCGCGACCCGCAGTCGCCGCGCTTCTTCGGCAACACCGACCTCGACACCATGGGCCCCTTGCTGCCCGAGGGGGAGGGGGACCTGCCGGCGATCGTGGACTACTTGATCTCTCTCGACGCCAGCCAGGCGGAGCGGGTCCGGCCCGAGCTGGCGGCGGCGGGGCGGGCGGCGTTCGTGCGGCAGGAGTGCAACGCCTGCCACCCGACCGAGGCGGGGGAGGCAGACCTGGGGCCCAACCTGCACGACTACGGCAGCGAGGCCTGGCTGATCGACTTCCTGCGCGACCCGGGGCAGCCGCACTTCTACGCCGAGGACAACACCATGCCCGGCTACGCCGACGAGCTCGACGACGAGGAGCTGCGGGCGCTGGCCGTGTTCCTGCGCGAGCTCGGCGGCCGGTGACGCACGGCCTGCGCCTGGCGGCGGTCCACTTCACGCCCATGCTGGGAGAGCTGGAGGCGAACCGGGCCGCCCTGGTGGAGGTCACCGCGCGGGCAGCCCAGGCCGCCGACGTGGTGGTCCTCCCCGAGCTCGCCGTCACCGGTTACGTGCTGACCCGCCCCGAGGCCGAGGCCTGGGCCGAGGAGGAGGACGGGCCCACCAGGCAGGCCCTGGCGGAGGTGGCCCGCGCTGCGGGCGCGGTGGTGGTGGCCGGGCTGCTGCTGCGCGGCGCCGGCGCCCTGGAGAACGCGCAGGTCGTCCTCGACGCCGACGGCCGCCTCGCCGGCCGCTACGCCAAGCACCACCTGTACGGGACCGACTTCGCCTGGGCCCGCCCCGGCCCCACCCCCGGCGCGGTCGTGGACACCGCCCACGGCTCGATCGGCCTGTTGATCTGCCACGACGTGGTCTACCCGCGCACCGTCGCCGCGGTGGCCCGGCAGCGCCCGCGCCTCCTCGCCTTCTCCACCGCCTGGATCGGCGACGGCGAGACCCTCCCCAGCTCGTGGGCCTTCGCGGCCCGCCTCCTCGACCCGGCGCCGCTCGTCGCCGCCAACCGCGGCGGCGAGGAGCGCGGGGTGGCCTTCGAGGACCCGTCGGCGATCCTCGCCTACCGCCACGGCGGTGTGGTGGGCCCGCGAGGGGACGGGCCCGAGGTGGTGCGGTTCGAGCTGGAGGAGTAGCCGCGCGGGACGTTGCGGCCCCTCGACGGCTGGGCGAACATGCCGCTTGTGGACGAGTCGGCTTCACCTCCACCCGCGCCGCGCTGGCGCCGCGCCCTGCGCCATTCGGCGGTCCCGCTGGCGGCCCTCGTCCTGGCGCACCTGGCCCTCCCGCCCTGGTACGACTACCCGCCCCCCGAGCCGTTCGCCGGGGATCGGTGGCACAACCCCTACCAGGGGCTGAGTGGCCCGTGGATCGAGGGCAACACCCACGCCCACTCCTCCAGCGGGCCCGTCGAGGCGAGCTTCCACACCGAGAGCCCCGAGGAGCTGCGCGATCGCTATCGCGAGCTCGGCTACGGGGTGTACCTGCTGAGCGACTATCAGACGATCACGCCCGCCGCGCCCGATCAGGAGCTGTACCTCACCGCCTACGAGCACGGGTTCGGGATCTGGAAGACGCACCACACGGTGATCGGGGCCCGCGAGGTGTGCTGGCTCGACCTGCCCCTGTTCCAGCTCACCGACGCCAAGCAGTGGCTCATCGACGTCCTGCGCCCCACCGCCGAGCTGGTCGTCGCCAACCACCCCGACATGCGGAGCGGCTTCACGGTCGGCGACATGGAGCGCCTGTGCGGCTACCCCGCCATGGAGATCAAGACCCGCTACGGGGACGGGTTGACCCACTGGGACGCGGCGTTGTCAGCCGGTCGCCTGGTGTGGGGCGTGTGCGCCGACGACTCGCACAAGCCCCGGCAGGTGCGCGCCGGCTGGATCCGGCTCGCGCCGCGCGAGCGGACGGCCGCGGCGGTGGTGGACGCCATCCGCGAAGGGCGCTTCTATGGGGTGTTCTCGCGACACCGCGAGCCGGTGGGGGCGCTCGAGTCCTGCGCGCTCTCCGAGGAGGGCGAGCTCACGGTGCGGGTGACCCCGCCCGCAGACGCGATCCGGTTCGTGGGCCAGGGGGGGCGGACGCTGGCCGAGGTGAGCGGCGGCCTCGCCGAGGGGCGTTACCGCCTCGCCCCGGAGGACAGCTACGTGCGGGTGGAGGTGCATTACGGGCGGGCGCAGCTGTACCACAACCCGGTGGTCCGCTATCAGCGCGAGCCGCTGGAGCGGACCGCCCTGCGCGCCAGGCCGGTTCTTGCGCTGACCTGGGTGCGGCGCGGCGGGGCCCTGCTGCTGCTGGGGCTCCTGGCCTGGGCGCTCTACGGGCGCCGGTCGGGCGCCGCCTCCGCGGCAGAGGTCGACGACGACGTCCCTGAGGCGGACGCGGGAGAGCAGCGGAACAGCACGTAACCGAGGCGCTCCGCGATCACCTCCAGCTTGCCCGGCCCCCGCAGTCGCTCCACGTAGCCGACGGTGGTCAGGCCGACCTCGGGCTCGGGTCCAGCGAACAGCGCGGCGATCTCCTGCTCGCCCTTACGGCTGACGTAGCGGGTGAGGCGGCCGCCATAGAACACCACGCTGGGCGCGTGGCGAATGCCCACCAGCACCACCCGCTTCCCCTCGGGGGCCAGCTCGGCGGCGCGGCGGGCCAGCTCGATCTGCGGCTGACGGAAGTGGGCGTCGTAGCGGGGCAGCACGACCCCGGCCGCGAGCAGGAGGAGGCCGGCCGTCCCCCCTGCGAGGGCCCCGAACACGAGCCGGGGCCGCCCCCGCCGCCGCGCCCACACGGCGCCCGCCGCGCAGCCGACCAGGAGCAGCGCGGCCACGATCGACCAGGGGCCGAAGGAGACCGGATACAGCAGGCCGGGCATGCGCTGCACGTCCTTGTCGCGCATGAACCGGCTCACGAACGGCAGCACGTGGGGGGCGACCGCCAGGGTCACGCCCACCAGGGCGTAGCAGGCGGCGGCCAGCCGCACGCTCCAGGTCCAGCCCCGGTCCGCGCTGACGACGTCGGGCCCCAGGCTCGCCACCGTCGACTGTCCCTGCTGCCGGGCGAACAGGTCGCCGATCAACAGGGCCAGCGCCGGCAGGGTGGGCGCCACGTAGTTGGGCAGCTTGGTGGCGGCGAGCGAGAAGAACACGAACACCAGCAGGGCGAAGGTCGCCAGCAGGCGCAGGAAGCGCCCCCGCTCGTCGTCGGCGCTGTCGAGCTCCCCCCGCTTCACCGCCAGGGGCAAGAACACGCTCCAGGGGAGGAACCCCAGCAGGAGCACCGGCACGTAGTACACGATCGGGCCGCCGTGGCTCTGCTTGGGGCTGAGGAAGCGGCCCACGTGGTGCTCCCAGAACAGCTCGCGCATGAAGCCCCACCCGTCGGCGGCGCCGATCGCGAAGTACCAGGAGAGGCCGACGCCGAACAGCACCGGCAGGCCCGCCACCAGCCACACCGGGCGGAACAGGCGGCGCAGGCGCCGCTCGTACAGGCACACCAGGAACACGGCGCCGCCCGGGAGGAGGAAGCCGATCAGCCCCTTGGTGAGCATGGCGGCGCCCGAGGCCAGGCAGGCCAGCAGGAACCACCCCAGGCCGGCGCGACCCCAGCCGGTGGCGCCCTGGGACCGGTCCGCCTCCAGGGCCCGGTGCAGGCAGCCGAGGGTGATCGTGAGCCACAGGGTGAGCTGCAGGTCGGTGAGGGCGACTCGGGCCAGGGCGATGAGCTCGATCGAGCAGCCCAGCGCGATGGCCGACAGGAGCGCGGCCCGCTCGCCGAGCGGTCGGCGGGCGAAGGCGTAGACCACGAGGATCAGGGCCACCGCCGCCAGGGCGTTGAAGAGCCGGATCCCCAGCGGGGTCATGCCGAACAGGCGGGTGCCGGCGACCATGCTCCAGTACAAGGCCGGCGGCTTCTCGTACCACGGCTCGCCGTCGAGGAAGGGGCGCAGCAGGTCGTCGCGGACGACCATCTCCCGGGCCACCTCGGCGTAGGCGCCCTCGTCGTAGTCGACCAGGCTCAGGTCGCCCAGCTGGAACAGGAACAAGAAGGCGAAGCCGAGGGCGAGCGCGACCGCTCTCACGAGTCTCCCCCTGCGCCAGCGGCGGCGCGGAAGGGCGAGAGGTTACCAGGTGGGCATGCCGGAGAAGGGGGCGGAGGCGGAGGCCGGTTCGGATTCGGACTCGGACTCGGACACCATGCCTTCGGCCACAGCCCACCCCCACCCACCATCTAGGGTGGGGAAAGTACGGATGGGGCGGCTGGGTGGAGAGCAGTTGCCAGGCCGAATCCCGGGTCATGCGCAACTCCTGCCTCGGCTGCCGCCGCTTCGGTAACTCGGTGCGGATCGCGCGCCTCGCTTCCCGAAAACGTGCCTCGGAGGCTGCTGCCGGAGCTGCGCCTACAGCCGCTCGCGCATGATCTTCTTGTACGCCTCCACGCCCGGCTGGTCGTAGGCGCACACGTCCATGAGCTCCCCCTCATAGGCCACGGACGCCATGAGGAAGTACAGCAGCCCGCCCAGGGTGCGCGCGTCGATGCGGTCGAGGATCAGGGCGTCGCTGGGGCGGCCGTCGCTGGCGAGGGCCTCTTCGTTCGCCACCCGGGCCAGGGTGTTGAGCTCGGCGAAGGTCTTGCCCGCGAGCTTCCCCGCCGCCTCCACCTCGGGCACCCGATCGACGGTGACCGGGCCCCAGTCGGCGACGTCCACCGTGGTGACCGTCTTGTCGTGCGGGCCCTCCTGGTGGAGCTGGGTCTGGGCGTGCATGTCGGTGGTCCCCACGGCCACGATCGGCGTCCGGCCGGCGTGCACCTCGCGCCCCTGCCGATCCTTGGCCTTGCCGAGGGACTCGGCCAGCAGCTGCACGTACCACTCCGACACCGAGCGCAGCCGCTCCGAGTAGGGCATGAACACCGCGCCCATGCGGCCCGCGCGAGCCTGGGCGTGGTGCAGCGAGGCGTACAGCAGCGCCGGGTTCTTGGCGAGGTCGCCGCCTGCCTCGAGCAGCGCGCTCCGCACCGCCCGCGCCCCTTGCTGCAGCGCCTCCACGTCGACCCCGGTGGCCGCCGCGGTCACCAGCCCCACCGGCGACAGCACGCTGAACCGCCCGCCGATCCCCTCGGGGAAGGGCAGCACGTCCCCGTTCGCCTGCTGGCACAAGGCGGCCAGCTTGGAGGTGGGCGCCGTCAGCGCCGCCAGCGACAGGCGCACGCCCGGCGTCGCCGACAGCGCCTGCTGCAGCGCGAGCGTGGTGGCGAGGGTCTCGGTGGTGGTGCCGCTCTTGCTGATCGCGAGCAGCCGCACGTCCAGGCCGCCGCTCTGGCTGGCCCGCCCCCGCAGCTCCGCCACCAGCGCTCGCAGCTCGAGGGGGTCGAGGTGCTGCCCGGCGAAGCGCAGCTCGGGCACGCCCTCCTGCCGCGCGCTGCCGCCGGGACCGAGCAGCGCGTCGTGCAGGACTCGGTTGCCGAGGTAGCTGCCGCCGATCCCGATCGACAGCAGCACGTCGGCGCGCCGCGCCTCCTCCGCCCACGCCAGGGCGCGGCTCAATGCCTCGCGGTTCTGGTCGGTCTCGTTCACCCGCAGCCAGTCGACCGACTCGTCCATGCCGGGGGTCTCGCCGGACTCGGCCAGGCGCGCGAAGGCTTCGGCCGCGTGCTTGGCGGCGGCCTCGGCCGCGGCGTCGCCGGGGCCGCCGCCGGCGCCGATCAGGGCGCCGAAGCGGTAGGTGATTCCGGGCGTGTCGATCCGTGCCTCGCGCGCTTCCGCCATGGCTCCTCCTGTGACTCCGGCGGCGGGGGCCGCCGCGGGCGGGGATTGGAGCACACTCCTGCCACCTCGGTGGTGACCCCTCGTTCCAGGTGGTATATCGAGGCCCGTGAGCCTCGAGCAGACGGTGACAATCTTCCCTCGGGATCCGCACCACCGACTGGTGGGCGAGCACCTCGGCGTGTTCCTCGACCGGGTGTGCGAGCGGGTGGTCGCCCTCGGCGACGGCGCCCGGGCGCGGGTGCGCGCCGGTCGGTTCGACGAGGAGGTGGAGACGCTCCCCGACCTGCTCGACACGATAGACGCCGCGCGCGCGCAGTCGCGCGGGCGCGAGGACCTCGAGGTGCGCCTGTGGGGCGACGCCCGCCCCGCCTTCGCTCGCTTCACCGCCTCGCCCCACGTGGAGGCGAAGCTGTGCGCCTTCGTGCGCCCCCGGCCGCTGGTCGACGCTCGCCGCTGCGTCGGCTGCGGCTGGCCCCTCGACTTCGACGGCACCCGCCGGGCTGCGGTGTGCAGCCGCGCGGGCTGCGGCGAGGAGTTGGCTCAGGAGGGCGAGCTGATCACCTGCTGGTGGCTGCGGCTGTTCGGGCTGGGCGCCGACGGCCTGGGCGAGCGATTCGTCGAGGAGGAGCGACGCCTGGAGGGGACGCCCTTCTTCGAGGCGCTCCAGGGCGCCGCCCGCGTCCCCCTGTTCGAGTGGCAGGCCTGGAGCTGAGCTGACCGCCAGCGCCGCCGCAGCATCGCGCGCGGGTGCCGGTCTTGGTGAGGCGTGGCTAACCACACCGTTCGCCCCCCGCGCAGCTCGCCCCTCTCGCTTCTAAACCTGCGCTCGGCTGCCATCGTCGAGATGGGGACGAGGCCTCTTGGCGAGAGGCTTCATGGCGCGGGTGTCGGTGTACTCATCCCTCTTCGCGATGGTCATCGCGCTGCTCGTGAGCGGCTGCGCCGGTGGGCCCCACCTGGGCAGGCCGATCGAGCGACTGGCGCCTCAGCGCTACCTGGAGGTCGACGCCCAGGGCGCCGTCCGCCATCCCCAGCCGGCGGCCGCCTGTCCCGAGGACGTCGCGCTCGCGCGCGACTGGCCGCCGCCGACCCTGCCGGGACGGCGCGCGACGTTCGCCTCGCCGCCGCGCCCTCTGTGGGCCGCGCACCCGTCCGACGAGACCCACTGCTGCGGCGTCGGGGCCCGCGCCCTCAGGGCTCGCTGATCCGGAACACCGCGGCGCCCACGTAGAACGAGCTGCCGACCGAGAGCGGCACCGTCGTGCCGGGGCTGAGCGGCACGCCGTCGACCGCCACCGGGGCCGCGCCCAGCTGGCTCACCCACAGGGCGCCCGCCCGCAGGTAGAGCACCGCGTGCTGCGGCGCCACGCCCGGCGCCGGCACGTGAATGGCCGCCTCCTCCGCCGAGCCGATCGTCGCCTGGCGCACCAGCAGCACGAACAGCCGACTGTCGGGGGCGTCGCCCATGCGCTCGACGGTGAGGCACTCCACCGGGTGGCGTCCCTCCACACCGACCACCGGCGCCGTCGGGTCGAGGCGCGGGTGGCGCAGCACGCGCCCGCGCAGGCCCAGGTTGTCCTGCCCCAGGAACAGCTCGAACACGTCCGGCAGGGGGACCTCGCTCCCCGCCGGCAGCCAACGCCCGTTCAGCTTGGTCGGCGCCACCCCGCCGTCGCGCAGGGCGACGCCGCTGGGCGTGAGGGCGAAGGTGCCGTGCTGCGGCCCGATCGCCTCCGCCCGCTCCAGGGCGTCGTCGTCGCTCTCGAGGTCGCGCGGGAAGCAGATGGTCTCGAAGTCGTTGAGGCCGGCGAAGCTGCCGAACCGCGCCTCCGCCTTGCAGGCCACCTGGATCCGGCCCGCCTCGCCGCCCGCCGAGACGTCGATCCAGAAGCACTCGGGGATCGCCGGCGAGGTCACCGGCTCGGGCGCGGCGGGGGCGACCGGCGCCGCCGGCCCGCGCAGCCGCAAGGTCGGACCGCCGGCGCCCCCCAGCAGGACCGCCTCGCCCGGGCGCACGAACCGCTGCACGACCCGGCGTCCGTCCTCGTGCCAGGTGCCGTTGGCGCTGCCGAGGTCGGTGGCCACCGCGCCGCCGAAGGCCGGCATGAGGTGCAGGTGCGTGGTCGACGCCAGCACGTCGTGGGCGGGGTCGAGCTGGATGCCGCAGTGCTCGCCGCGCCCGACCTGCAGGCCGCCCCGCAGCGACCAGGGGCCCGCCGGCCGGTCTTCGCGCTGGATCACCAGCTCCCTCGGGGCCGGCGTCAGGCGCTCGAGGTGGTCGAGCACCGCCAGGGGGCCGCCCTCGCCGAACCGGATCAGGCTGCCCGCCAGCACGGGCACCGCCTGCCCCGCCGGCGCCCGCTCTCCATCGACGAAGGTCCCGCCGGCGCTGTGGAGGTCCATGAGGCGGTAGGTGCCGTCGTGCAGCACCAGCTGCGCGTGGCGATCGTCGACCACGGCCTCTTCGAGGCGCAGCTCCAGGCCGGGGGCGGTCCCGATCCGCACGGCCTGTCCCAGCGGGAGCACCGCTCCTGCTCGACCGCCGCTCACCCAGCCCAGCCCGAACTCCACCCGCGGCGTTGCCCTCCCGGCGCCAATTCTAGCCCGCATTTCTCAGGAATCCGGCGCTGCCTCTGATGTGAAGCGCTGATTGGCAGCGCCGGATTCCTGAGAAATGCGGGATAAGGAGGTCAGAAGACATCCCAGCGGTAACGGCACGGCCCGTCTCACGACGCCATGAGCGACACCGCCTCGGTCGCTCCTCTCATTCGCGTCCCTGTCCCGCATTCTCCCCGGATCCGCGCCTCAGGATCCGCTGCTCTGACTGAGGCGCGGATCCGCGGAGAGTGCGGGCTAGATCAGATCAGGGGGGCCCTGACCGGCCGCGAGCACCCCTGCTCCATAGGGGGTTAGGGCGGCCAAAGCCGCACACCATTTGGGATTCCCGTCTGCTTTGAATTTGCGGAGAGTCGCTGTTAAACTCCCGTGACAAAGAGCCTTAGGCGAAGGAGCGAGGTGGATGCCGGATCTCTTCGGCCAGTCCCCTCCCCAAATCCTGATCGTCGAAGACGGCAGCGGTGCCGAGCCGCGGCTCGCGGAGCTGTTGCAGGGGCACGGCTACGCGCTTCACGTGACCCGGGACGGGGCGGAGGCGATCGAGCGGGCGGAGCGGCACTTGCCGCATTGCCTGGTCGTGGACCTCGGCGTCTCGGACCTCGACCCCCTCGAGATGACCCGCCGGCTCAAGGCGCAGGAGCAGACGCGGCTCCTCCCCGTGATCCTGGTCGGGGGCGAGGTGCGCCTGGAGGACAAGCTGCGGGCGCTGGAGGCGGGTGCCGACGACGTGCTGGCCCGGCCGGTCGACCCTCGTGAGATGGCGGCCCGGGTGCGGGGCCTGGTCCGGCTGCGGCAGTCGACCCTGGCGCTCGAGAGCGCGCAGAACGTGATCTTCGCCCTCGCCACCGCGATCGAGCAGAAGGACGACTACACCGAGGGGCACGGCGAGCGGGTGGCGGTGTTCGCCCGCTCCCTGGCCGAGCACGTGGGGCTGCCCCCCGAGGAGGTGGAGCAGGTCTACATGGGCGGGGTGCTCCACGACGTGGGCAAGATCGGCTGCCCCGACGCGATCCTCAACAAGCCCGGCCCGCTCACCCCCGACGAGTTCGAGATCATCAAGCGCCACCCGGTCCACGGGTGGGAGATCTGCCGCCACCTCAAGTCGCTGGGCGAGTGCACCCTCGGCTGCATCCGCAACCACCACGAGCGGCTCGACGGCTCGGGCTATCCCGACGGCCTCACGGGCGACGCGGTGCCGGTCTCGACGCGGATCATGTCGATCGCCGACGTGTTCGACGCTCTGGCGACCGCCCGCGCCTACAAGCCCGCCTTCCCCACCGAGACCTGCTTCAAGATCCTCCGCGAGGAGGCCGAGCGGGGCTGGTGGGACAAGGAGCTGGTCGAGGCCTTCGTGGACGTCATGAAGCTCAAGGAGCTCGACCAGCCCAAGAACCGCAAGAAGATGGACGGCCTCCTCCGCCGGCCCCCGCCGCCCCCCATGGGCAACGGCAACGGCGGGGGCTAGCGCGGCTACTCGAGCCGCTCGGGCTCGTGCCGCCAGGCAAGGTAGACGGATCGCACGATCCCCCACCCCACGAAGGCGGGCAGCACTCCCAAGGGGGCGGGCAGGGTGAAGTTGGCCGAGCTGCCGGCCACCAGGCCGAACGCGCCCAGCACGAGGAACGCAGCCCCCAGGACGAACGCCGCGGCGGCGCAGATCTTGTCGAACACGTTCATCGAGCACCTCGGAGGCGGCCGAACGTAGCAAACGGACCGCGGCTCCCGCTCAGTCCTCCAGCGACCGCTCGACCAGCAGCCGCGAGGTCTCGCGGGCGCGGACGCTGCTGGGGGTCTTCTCGAACAGCTCGCGCAGCTTGGGGTCGAGGTCCTGCGTGAGGCGGGCCGCCACCTCGTGGGCGGCGTCGAGGTGCTGCTGCGCCAGCCGCAGGGTCCCCAGGCGCGTGCAGGCGTGGGCCAGGGCCCGGTGCGCCTCGAGCTTCAGCTCGGCCACTCCCGAGCGACCGGCGAGGCGCAGGGACGTCTCGAAGTCGTCCAGCGCTCGCGAGGCGTCGCGCTCGAGGCGCAGGGCGCCCTGGACCAGGCGGTCGCGGCACTGGAAGTCGGGGGGCGTCTCGTCGGCGCCGGCCTCGCGGGCCCGGGTCAAGAACGCCTTGGCCTGCTCGGCGCGACCGGCGGCCAGGGCGACCTCGGCCCGGTCGAGCAGCATGTCCGCCAGCGAGCGAGGGTTGCCGATCATGCGGAACACGCCGGCGGCCCGGCTCAGCTCGCGGTCGGCGTCGGCGTGCGCGCCCAGCAGCGCGTGGGCTCGGCCCAGCACCCGGTGGGCGTGGCCGGTCAGCCAGGTGATCCCGATCTCGCGGGCGATCGTGAGCGCCCGGCGGGCGCGGGTGGCGGCGCCCTGCACGTCACCCAGGGCCAGCAGGAGCAGGGCCAGGTTCACCAGGGCCACCGCGCCGCCTTGGCGGTCGCCCGTGCCCTCGTGGATCGCCAGCGACTGCCGCAGGTGGTGGAGGGCCTCG